>JBOFFB010000337.1:0-1784 GCA_051648385.1 Allobosea sp. | reverse complement strand
GGAACACCATGTCATCATCTCTGCAGTTGAACCGACGAGCCCTTCTCACCGGCCTTGGTGCCAGCGCGGGCGTGTTCGCGCTTGGCAGCCCGGCGGTCATCGGGCAGGCGAAACCGCGCGTCGTCGTCATCGGCGGCGGGGCAGGGGGCGGCACGGCGGCGCGCTACATTGCCAAGGACTCGGCCGGTGCGCTCGATGTCACGCTGGTTGAGCCGAGCCGCCAATTCATGACCTGCTGGCACTCGAACCTCGTGGTCGGCGGCTACAAGCAGATGGCCGACATCACCCATAGCTACGAGGTCATGGCGCGGGCCAACAACATCACCATGGCGCATGACATGGCGAGCCGCATCGACCGTGACCGCAAGGTGGTGATGCTGGCAGGAGGGCAGGCGTTGCCCTACGACAGGCTGGTTCTCTCGCCCGGCATCGACCTGCGTTATGACAGCGTGCCCGGCTGGGGCCGCGAGCACGAGACGGTGATGCCACATGCGTGGAAGGCCGGCCCGCAAACGGCGCTGCTGGTCAACCGCCTCAATGCCGTGCCGAACGGTGGTGTGATTGTCATGATCGCCCCGCCAAACCCCTACCGCTGCCCACCCGGCCCCTACGAGCGCATCTCGATGATGGCGCATGTTCTCAAGAAGGCTGGCAAGGACCGCTGCAAGATCTTCATCATCGACCCGAAGGAGGGTTTCTCAAAGCAGACACTGTTCCAGGAAGGCTGGGAAAAGCACTATCCCGGCATGGTCGAGTGGCTTGGCCCCAAGATACACGAGGGCGTCAAATCGGTTGATCCGAAGACCAACACCGTCGTCACCGGCTTCGAGACCTACAAGGACGCGGCGCTGGTCAACGTCATCCCGGCCCAGATCGCTGGTGAGATCGCACGCAGCGCAGGGCTGACCAACGCCTCAGGCTATTGCCCGATCGATCCGGCCAGCATGCGCTCGATGGTCGACGCCAGCATCTTCATCGTCGGTGACGCGTGCATTGCCGGCGACATGCCGAAATCGGCCTTCTCGGCCAACAGCCAGGCCAAGGTCGCGGCCATGACCGTGCGCGGCGAGTTGACCGGCTCGCGCATGTTCCCGGCGCGCTACACCAATACCTGCTGGAGCCTGCTGACCGATGACGACGCGATCAAGATCGGTGGCCAGTTCGAGCCGCGCCCGGACAAGATCACCTCGACCGTGCCGTTCATCTCCCAGCCGCGTGAAAGCGCCGACCTGCGCAAGCAGACGCAAGGCGAGAACATGGGCTGGTATGCCGGCATCATTGCCGACATCTTCACATGATCACGCGGAGAACAGCGCTGGCGGGCGCGGCGGGGCTGGTTGCCGCGTCGCTGCCCTCGCTGGCGCTGGCACGGCATCAAGCCTTCAGGCTTGGCAGCTTCGAGGTCACAGTGGTCAGCGATGGCGCATTGTCGCTGCCGATCAGCTTTGTGCTGCCGGGCACGCCGCCTGCCGAGATCGATGCCCTGTTTGCTGCCAACGGGCTTGATGCCAACATGCTGCAATCCCAGGTCAACGTCATGGTGGTGAAGACGCCCACGGATTTGATCCTTGTGGATGCAGGCGCGGGCACCGATTTCATGGCTGGACTTGGCCAGTTTCCCGAGGCGCTGAAGGCAGCGGGCATTGATGCCGACAAGGTCACCAAGGTGATCTTCACCCACGCTCATGCCGACCATCTCTGGGGCGTGATCGACGAGTTCGACACCTCGCGCTATCCGAACGCGCAGCATTTCATGCCCGCCGTTGAGCTTGATTTCTGGCGGA
>JBOFFB010000336.1:0-9058 GCA_051648385.1 Allobosea sp. | reverse complement strand
GCGAGTCAGGCTCCGGCAAATCGACCGTGGCGCGTTGCGTGGCCCGGCTGATCGACCCGACCGATGGCGAAGTCCGCATCGCCGGCGTCGACATCGCCAAGATGAGCCAGGGCGAACTCCGCCCCTATCGCCGCAAGGTGCAGATCGTCTTCCAGGACCCCTACCGCTCGCTCAATCCGCGCCGTACGGTCGGGCTGAGCATGGTCGAGGGGCCTATGAACTTTGGCCTGTCGCGGCGTGATGCCGAGCGCAAGGCGGCGGAATTGATGGTGCTGGTCGGGCTGAAGGCCGACGCGCTGACACGCTATCCGCACCAATTCTCAGGCGGCCAGCGCCAGCGCATCTGCATCGCGCGGGCACTTATGATGGAGCCGGAGCTGCTGATCGCCGACGAGGCTGTGTCAGCGCTCGATGTCTCGGTACAGGCGCAGGTGCTGGAACTGCTCGACGATGTGCGACGCCGCTTCGATCTCGCTGTGCTGTTCATCACCCATGACCTGCGCGTGGCCGCCCAGATCTGCGACCGCATCGTGGTGATGAGCAAGGGCCAGGTGGTCGAGCAGGGCCCGACGGCGGAGCTCTACGCCAACCCGCAGCACCCCTACAGCCGCGCGCTGCTTGAGGCTGCGCCCGGGCGCGGGTTCGGGTTTGGGCTGGGGTAGATCATCACAAGTCAGAGCATTGCCCATGCACAGAACCATTGCCCGCTTCTGTGCGCACTGCTCGAGACGCTGTGGATTGTCTGCAACACGTGCCGTCATCCCGGACTTTATCCAGGATGACACATGGGCACCTCAGATCATCCCGCATTGAGATGGAATCCATCTCAATGCGGAAAGATGATCGATCATAATAGGATAGAGCATTGCGTACTCACAAAACCGGTACCCACTTTTGTGCGCAATGCTCTAGCGCCTGCGCGGCGGCGGTCTGCGGTTTCCGCCTGCTGGCATGCCGATGGCAGCGGTCTTCTGACGGAAATTGATCCGGCCACGATCGAGATCGTAGGGGGACATCTCGACCACAACCCGGTCGCCTGCGATGGTGCGGATCCGGTTTTTCTTCATCTTGCCGGCGGCGTAGGCCAGCACGATGTGGTCATTGTCCAGCTTGACGCGAAAATGGCCATCCGGCAGCACTTCGGCGACAGTTCCCTCGAACTCTAGCAGCTCTTCCTTTGCCATTCAGGCTCCATCCGATCTTTGGTCTACGGCCAAACGGCCACAATGAAACGCTGCTCATAGCGCTTTGTGCAGCAAAGGAAAAGCGTCATGCACAAGCGATCTGACAATCACCTGCCGAGGGCAAGATGATAACGCTGACGACGCCACGCTTCACGGCAACGATATCACCTCGACAGGGCGCGATTCTGACCCGCCTTGACTGGCACAGCCTGTCAGGCCGGACCCACGCCTTGCTCTACAGCCCGGTCGGGGCTGAGCCCACCACGGATGCACCAAACTTCATGGGTTTGTGGGCCATGCTGCCCTTCGCCAACCGCGCCTTCGATTGCCTGATCGATGATGGCGACCAGCGCTTCACCGTGCCGGTGAACGACCCCGCCAGGGCCAGCAACATCCATGGTTTCGGCTGGCAATCTGCCTGGGCGGTGCTGGAGCATGACGCGCGTTCGCTGGTCATGTCACACGAGCGCAGCGGCGAGACCGACCCTTATGCCTATCGCGCCATTCTCAAGGTTGAAATTGGCGTTGAGCTCGTGCGCATCAGCCTGTCGATCACCAACCTGGCTGACCGCGCACTGCCCTATGGTGCGGGTTTTCACCCATGGTTCAACGCCGCACCTGACACCACCTTCACCTTTGCGAGTGGTGGCGCGCTTGCCTTTGCCGAGAGCTTTCGCGCCAAGGGTCTCGTCAAGCACGCTGATGGCGGAGCTTTTGCACGCGGCGCTCCGGTTGGCGTGCTCGGCGAGGAACTGGCTGTCAGTGCAGTTGATTGGGCCGGTGAAGCCGTGCTGGTGACGCCCTCCCAAGGGCTGGCATTGCATCTCGATGCTTCGCCGAACTTCCGGCATCCGGTGCTCTGGGCTCCGGCCGGCGCTGATTTCATCTGCTTCGAGCCGCAAAGCCACTGCATCGGCGCACCAAGCCTGGATGTAGCCCGCGCGATCACACCTATGGCTCAGCTTCAGCCGAACGAAACGCTCAACGGCTGGATGACCATCAGGCCGGAAGAGCCATAGGCGTCAAACAATGAAATGCTTCGACAATTTCAGCGACTGGCCCTGATAGTTCGATTTCAGGTCCGCCCCATAGAGCGCCTTGGGGCGCGTCGCCATGCGCTCATAGACCAGCCTGCCCACGACTTGCCCGTCCTCAAGGATGAACGGCACGTCACGCGAACGCACCTCCAGCACGGCGCGCGCGCCTGATCCGCCTGCGCTGGCATGGCCAAAGCCCGGATCGAAAAAGCCGGCATAGTGAACCCGAAATTCACCCACCAGCGCGTCGAACGGCGTCATCTCGCAGGCATAGTCCGGCGGCACATGTACCGCTTCCTTGGAGGCGAGGATGTAGAATTGCCCCGGATCGAGAATGAGCGAACCCGAGCCATCGGTATCAAGCCGCTCCCAGAAATCGCCGACCTTGAAGGCTGCAACCCGATCAACATCAATCAGGCCCGTAAAGCGCTTGGCGCGGTAGCCGATGATGCCGTCGAAACCGCTAAGATCGACGCTGACCGCAACACCGCCCTGAATGTTGGGCTCGGCTGATGCCACAAGCGTCTCGCGCCGGTGCAGGTCGGCAAGCTCATCGTCGCCAAGCCTTGCGCCGCCAGCCCGGAACCTGATCTGGCTGAGACGCGAGCCCGTGCGGACCAGGATCGGGAAGGTGCGCGGGCTGATTTCGATGTAGAGCGGGCCGTGATATCCATCCTCGACAAGGTCGAACTCCCGCGCGCGGTCGGTGATGACGCGGGTGAAGACATCAAGCCGCCCGGTCGAGCTTTTCGGGTTGGCGGCAGCGGCGAGCCCCTTCGGCAGCGCCAGTCCTTCGAGCAACTCGGCGATGTAGACGCAGCCGGTTTCCAGAACGGCGCCGTTGGTCAGGTCGATTTCGTGCAGCGCGACCTGATCAAGCCGCTGCATGAGAAGCCGCTCGCGCCCCGGCAGAAAGCTTGCCCTGACGCGCCAGGCGCGCTTGCCCAGCCTCAGATCAAGGCTGGAAGGTTGAATCTGGCCGACAGCAAGCTCGGCACCGGGCGTGATCACACCTGCCCCAATGAAGGCTGCAATGGTCTCGTCGGACTGGATACCGGGCAGGATGACTGGGCGTGCTGCGGACATGGAAGCTTTTTGGCGCATCGGCAAAAAAGCGCAACCTGCTGTGCGCCGAAACTGCCACTCAGCGAAAAGTTGTCCACGCGATCATGGCGCGGCTCAACGCCGTGATGCCGACCAGCGTCGCAAAGCCATAGGCCAGCGCGCCAAACCAGCCGGGCAGAAGCAGCATCACCACGAACACCAGAATGGTTTCGGTGCCTTCCGCCAGCCCTGCCGTGAAGTAGATCGTCTTGTGCCCGTGCGAGCTGGTCTCCAGCCCGCGCTTGGCGGCGATAGCCGCATAGGCCAGGAACGTCGCACCGTTCACATAAAAGCTGAACAGCAGAACCACGGCGGGCAAAGCGTTCAGATCCGGCTCGCGCAGCGCAAACGCCAGTGGCACCGCGCCATAGAAGATGAAATCGCAAACGATATCGAGGAAACCGCCCCGGTCAGTGCGGCTGGTCGCAGCCGCCACGGCTCCGTCAAGCCCGTCACAGAGCCGTCCGCACAGCAACAGGACCAGCGCCAGAAAGTCCAGTTGGAGCCAGATGGCAAGGGCGCATCCCAGGCCTTTTGCCAGTCCGATCAACGTCACGGCATTGGCGCTGACACCACGCGCCGCCAGCGTGCGGCCCGCCGCCAGAAGAGGCGGATCAATCAGGCGGCGCATCACGGCATCAATCATGGGGGCGCTTCATAGCTGACAGGGGTTTGTTCTGGACAGGTTGTCACAACCCGGCACGTGACATTGCCAGCACTGGGTCATCGGCTTAACACTAGCAGCGTCGTCTGTCGCCAAGGTCATGCTGCGGCGTGCCGGACCTGTGATATTTTTGGTGATGATCCAGTCCATCCCGGAGGTGCGGCCATGTATAGCGCCAAGACACGCGGTGTTCACGTCTCGGTGACGCCCCGCTTCATGGAGTCCGAGTCCTCGCCGAAGGACAATCGCTACTTCTGGGCCTACACCATCGAGATCATCAATGAGGCCGATACAACCGTCCAGCTTGTCGCACGGCATTGGCGCATTACCGATGGCCACGGCCAGCTGCACGAGGTCAAGGGCCCTGGCGTGGTCGGCGAACAGCCTGTGCTGCGCTCCGGAGAGAGCTTCCGGTACACCTCCGGCTGCCCGCTTGAAACGCCCCATGGCAGCATGGTCGGCATCTACCAGATGGTGGCCGAGGACGGTGCCGCGTTCGAGGCGGCCATCCCCGCCTTTCCGCTGCAAAGTCCTTACGCCCGCATCACGTTGCACTGATGCCAGCCAGCTCTTCACGGACTGCGCAACGATACACCGCGCTCGAGTTGCTGGCACAGCTGGTCGCTTTCAACACCGAAAGCCAGAACTCCAATCTGGCGCTGGTCGCCTTTGTCGAGGACTACCTCACCGCCTCGGGCGTGCCGTTCGTGCGCCTGCCCAATGCAGATGGCGACAAGGCCGCGATCCTCGCGACCATCGGGCCTGCTGAGCGCCCCGGCGTGGTTCTGTCGGGCCACACGGATGTGGTGCCGGTCGCGGGCCAGAGCTGGACCACCGATCCGTACCGCTTGCGTGTTCACGACGGGCGGGCTTATGGGCGCGGTGCGGTCGATATGAAGGGGTTCCTCGCGCTCGGACTGTCGCTGGTGCCGCATTTCTTGTCACTCAAGCTCAGGACGCCCGTCCATCTGTTCCTGTCGTATGACGAGGAAACCACTTGCCTTGGCGTGGTCGACGGCATCGCTCGCTTTGGCCGCGACATGCCGATGCCGCTCGCCGTCATCGTCGGTGAGCCGACCGATCTCGACATCGCCGATGCGCACAAGAGCGTCGTCACCTTCAACACGACCGTCACCGGCTTCGAGGCGCACTCCTCCAAGCCATTCCTCGGTGCCAACGCCATCACCATGGCAGCCTTGCTCATCACCGAGCTTGACCGCATCGACCAAGACATGATGGCGCGGGGCGACAACTCAGGTCGGTTCGATCCGGCCTACACCACGGTGCATGTCGGCGTGCTGAACGGTGGCAATGCCCGCAACATTCTTGCGAAAACCTGCGAATTCCAGTGGGAGTTCCGTGGCTTGCCCGATCTTGATCCGGCGGAGATCCCCACCCGCTTCAAGCGCTATGGCGACGAAGTCGTGCTGCCGCGCTTTGCCAACGGCTTTGCAGGGGTCGGCATCGAGACGATCAACAATGTTTCGGTGCCCGGCCTCGCGCCTGCGGCAGGCTCCGCCGCCGAGACACTGGCGATGCGGCTGTCGGGCCGCAATCGCACCATCACGGTGCCGTATGGCACCGAGGCCGGTTATTTCCAGAAGAGCGGCGCGGCAACGGTCGTCTGCGGTCCCGGCTCGATCAACCAGGCCCACCAGCCCGATGAGTACATCACCTTGCAGGCACTGGCCGTTGGCGAAGCCTTCATACGCCGCCTTGGTGACTGGTGCGTGGCGAACTGAGATGGAACCACTGAAAGGCAATGCAGCATCGTCCATTGGTGTCATCCCCGGCGAGCCAAAGGCGAGGGAAGGGGATCCACCAAACCGACCTGCCAAGAGTGGATCCCCTTCCCGGCCTTGCAGGCCGCCGGGGATGACACTGTTGATGCAAGCTGGCTTTGCGGCGCTTGCCATGACGATGATCGCGGGTGTCACAGCAGCCCAAGCCCAGGAGCTTCGCGGCCATGGTGGCCCTGTACGCGCGGTCGCCGTGTCGCCAGACGGCCAAATGGCTGTCACCGGCTCGTTCGACCAATCGGTGATCCTGTGGCGCCTGCAGGCTGGATCAGCCGACGCCGTGCTGCGCTTCCACGACGGCTCGGTCAATGCGGTGACGAGCCTCCCCGACGGGCGCTTTGCCTCTGGCGGCGAGGATGGCCGCATCGCGCTTTGGCGCAGCGGCAAGCCAGAACCAGATCAGGTGATCACGGGTCATTCAGGCCCGGTCTCCGCGCTCGCAGTCTCGTCCGACGGCAAGGCGCTGGCATCTGCTTCCTGGGATGGAACAGCGCGCGTGACGCCGCTTGATGGCACTGCGACACGCGTCCTCGAAGGCCACAGGGGTCAGCTCAACGGCGTGGCGTTTCTGCCCGGTGGCGGTGTGGTCACCTCAGGCTATGACGCGACCTTGCGCCTCTGGCCTGCCGATGGTTCCACCCCGCGCATCATCACCTTGCCGTCTGTGCTCAATGCCGTTGTCGCTGCACCCAGTGGTGAGATTGTTGTCGCTGGCGGCGATGGCATGCTGCGCTTCGTGGCCGATGGCAAGGTCACGGCTGAAATCCAGATTGCCGAAACGCCGCTGGTGGCGCTGGCGATCACGCGCGATGGTTTGGTGCTCGCAGCAGGCGGAATTCGCGGCAATGTCGCCATCATCGACCGTGCCACGAGGGCCGTGCGTGCCAATCTGGTCGGGCCGGGGCTGCCGGTCTGGTCGCTCGCCTTCACCCCTGATGGCAAGGAGCTGCTCTCTGGCGGTGCTGACCGGCTGGTGAGGCGCTGGAACGCGCTCACCGGCGAACATATCGGCGCCGTTGTGCCGCGCGCTTCCGCCGATCCGCTGGCGGCATTTTCGGGAGCAGATGGCAATGAGCGCGGCGCACAGGTCTTCCGCGCCTGCGCCGCCTGCCACACGCTGACCAAGGAAGACGGCAACCGCGCCGGCCCGACACTGCACGGCATCATGGGCCGCCGCATCGGAACCGCGCACGGTTACAACTTCTCAGTCGCGCTCAAAGGCATGGACATCGTCTGGACGCCAGACACCGTCGCCCGCCTCTTCGAGATCGGCCCGAACGCCATGACGCCCGGCACCAAGATGCCGGAACAGGTGATCACGAGCGCGGAGGACCGCAAGGCGCTGGTGGATTGGCTGGCGCGGGTGACGCGGTGAGTTCAGCGCGTCGCGCTGATTTTCTCACGGGCCGCGCTCGCCAGAAATGCAGAACGCGTCAGCCCCCGGCGCTTGGCCTCGCTGTCGATGCTGTCAAGCAACCCGGCATCGAACGTGACATTGGCGCGGACGGTGCGACCAGAATCCAGTAGGAGCGGGATCAAGGTTGTAACAGGCGAAAATCCATACTCACCGCCCGCAAGGATATCAGACAAGCTGCCGGGCATCGGAAGATCATGCCCGGATGAACGGACATGGGATGCAACTTCGCGCAGAGCGATCGTCACACTTTCTATGGCCTCTTCCGGCGTGGCACCAGCACCGACGCAGCCATCGATATCCGGCAACGTCACGCCCCAGACATCGTTCGCACCATCGAGAATGCCAACATAGCGCACCATGTCGTTGATCCTTGTTCGATATGTCTAAAACGAGTGGCCTCAGATCCAACCTGCCGCCTTGGCGATCGACCTTGCCGTCAGCGGCGTCAGTTCTCGATGCCGTGGTACCGGAATCAATCTCTCCGGCCGGTCAGGATGAATGAAAAGGTCATGGCGTGAGCCACCCTTGTTCTGCCACCCATCACGCTCCAGCCGCACAATGATTTTTCTGGTATTCGTTTCCAAAACCGCCACTCAATAATACGCATCATAATACACATCGACTATCATTGCAACCTCAATCCAACGGGTCTTCGCCCTTCTCCCGGCGCTCCCTCAGATAGTCCTCGGTCGTCCTCGGGCTCGGCCTTGGCCGGTTCTCGTGCGGGTCGAAGCTTTCGTTGACCACGACGTTGACGCGGCAATCCTCGCACATGCGGATCAGCGAGGTGCGCTTGGCGAGGTCGCCCGCGAACATCCAGTGCTTGTTCTCCAGCTTGGCGACGATGCGGTTGATGGTGGATTGCACCCCGAAGGCCTTGTTGCAGCTGATGCAGAGCGCCGGCTCCTCCTGCTTGACGATGCGGGCGGGTGCGGCCCACGCAGCGAAATCGAGCTGCGGCACGAGGCTGATCACCTTTTCCGGGCAGGTTGCAGCGCAAAGCCCGCACTGCACGCAGAGGTCCTCCTGGAATTTCAGAGTTGGCTGGTCCTTGTCATCCTGCAGCGCCTGCACTGGGCAGGCGGAAACGCAGGCGAGGCAGAGCGTGCAGCCCTCGGCGTTGATTGCGAGCCCGCCAAACGGTGCACGCTCCGGCATCGGCACTACTGCCACCGGCGCGGGGGCAGCGCGGTGCATTTCGTTGATCGCGGTCCTGAGCAGCGGGCGGCCATCGCCCATGGGGCGGAATCGGGCAGGCTCGGCGAGTGTCTTGCCGGGCAAGATCGTATCGAGCGCCGTGCGCAAGGCATCCGGATCATCCGTCTCGATCAGCCCGGCGCTGGTGTTGCCGTAGCCTAGTGCCGTGGCCAGCGTGTTGGCATAGTCGATATTGCGCTGGAGGCCCGAGATGTCATGCTTGGGCTTGGCCCGGCCAAGAAAGCGCACGGCAGTCGCGCCAAACGCCAGCGCGGCAGCGCTGAATTCCAGCCCGAGTTGCGTCACCTCATTGACGCGCAGCGGCAGCACATAGGCGGGCAGGCCCTTGCCGAAGCGGGCCAGCGCCTCGATCAGCGGCGCACCATGGTCGCGATCATGCACGAGGATCACAGCGTTCTTGCCGCCAGCCGCCGTATAGGTGACCAGCAACGTGCGCAACTTGCGCATCACCACATCGGCAGGCGGCAGCGCGTAGGTCACGGCCCCGGTCGGGCAGACGGCAGCACAGGCCCCGCACCCGGCGCAGATTTCATTGGAGATCGCGACATGGTCGCCATTGGGTGTGATCGCGGCTGCCGGGCACAAGTCGATGCAGCGTGTGCAGCCGGTTTTCTTCGAGCGCGAATGGGCGCACA
>JBOFFB010000335.1:0-7050 GCA_051648385.1 Allobosea sp. | reverse complement strand
CTCCTTGGCCGCCATGACTGTGGAAGTGGCAAGGCGCGGCTACGCATTCTCGCAGGTTCGCCCCACCGGCCAGCGCAATCCCGGCAACCAGACAGTCTCTATCAACTATGTCGTGGACGAAGGTCCACGCGTGTACGTCGAGCGGATCAACATCCGCGGCAATACCCGGACCATGGATCAGGTTGTTCGGCGGGAATTCGACCTTGGCGAAGGCGATGCCTACAACAAGGTGTTCATCGACCGCGCTGAGCGCCGCCTGAACAATCTGGGGTACTTCAACAAGGTCCGGATCACCAACGAGCCTGGCAGTGCACCGGATCGTGTGGTCGTCAACGTCGATCTTGAGGACAAACCCACAGGGTCGTTCTCGGTCGCGGGTGGTTACTCGACATCCGATGGGTTCATTGGCGATGTTTCGTTGTCTGAATCAAACTTCTTGGGCCGAGGTCAGTTTGTCCGTGTCGGCGGTTCCCTTGGGCAACGCAGCAACGGTATAGAGTTCTCATTCACTGAACCCTATTTCATGGGTCAGCGCATCGCCGCTGGTTTTGATCTGTTTTCAAAATTCAATGATAACTCCTCGACATCGCGCTACACCAGCCGCAATACTGGCTTTACATTGCGTGCGACACTGCCGATTACCGAAGAATTTTCGGTCACAACCCGTTATTCGTTGTTCTCGACCGAAATCAAGATTCCGAACACGTCAAGCTTGCCGTATAATGATTGCGTAACGCCGTTCGCGGGCCAAAGCCCGATCCTGACCGGGCCGGTTTTCCCGTCGACGGCGGGCGTTGCCGATTGCTTGTTGAACGGGGAAGCTTCGGTCGCAATCAAGGAAGCGCGCGGAAGGCGTGTAACCTCGCTTGCGGGTCTCACCTTCGTCTACAACTCGCTCGACAATGTGAAGTCGCCGCGTAACGGTTTTTATGCCGAGCTCCGCCCTGAAGTTGCAGGACTTGGGGGCGACTCGAAGTTTGCGCGCGTTTCGGGCGATGCCCGGTACTATCGTGAAGTGTATGATGACGTTATCGGCTTCATCCGGGTGCAGGGTGGCCACACGATCGGGTTCGGCAACGAGAAGCTGCGCATCATCGACCACAATTTCCTTGGGCCTACACTGGTGAGAGGTTTTGCTCCTTCAGGCATTGGTCCACGTGATGTGTCTGATCCTGCAAGCGCCAGAACGAGTGCCTTGGGCGGGACCACGTACTTCGGCGGCAGCGTTGAAGTTCAGTTTCCGATCCCTCTGATTCCCAAGGAAATCGGTGTTCGAGGCGCATTGTTTGCTGACGCGGGTACACTGTTCAACTTTGACGGTGGTCGTACGGCGGGCGCTGGGAATTGCGCCGGTATCCCTGGCACAAAGGCTCGCTTCTTTGACGTGAACCGGAATAACGCGATTGATGGTGGTCCAGCTGGCATAAGCGAGGTCGCTTGTATCCGCGACAAGAATCTGCTCCGCACCGCCGTCGGTGCGAGCATCTTGTGGCAGTCACCGCTCGGCCCGCTTCGCTTCGACTACGCATACGCGCTGACCTACGACAAAGGCATCCTTCCGGCCGGTGGTGGGGCCCGTTACGGTGGCGATCGACTTCAGGCGTTCCGCTTCTCGGGCGGCACCAGCTTCTGATGACGGCTTACTCCTGATTTGGAGGGGGTGCGCCCCCTCCGGATGCGACCAAGATGCCAGCGCCCATTTTCTTTCGTGACATTCGATCGCTGACACTTGCGCAGGTTGCCGAACTTTCTGGTGCCAAGCTGCCTGACGGGGTCGATGCGACGAGGCTGATCACCTCCATAAGGTCACTCGACGAAGCCGGCCCTTCTGATCTCTCGCATTTCGACAACCCACGTTACATCGAGCAATTGTCGTCGACGCAGGCCGGGTATGTACTGGTCTCGCCGCGCCATGCACTGCGGGTCCCGTCTGTAACTGTTGCGATCGAGTGTGCCGACCCCCAGCGCGCCAACGCACTTTGTCTTGCCGCCATGTTCCCGGACGCGGCGCGTCCCAAGCCATTCTTTGATGGTGAAGGGGTCAGTCCTCACGCGATCATTCATCCGACCGCTCGCCTGGAGCGCGACGTAATCGTAGATCCCGGTGCCATCATCGGTCCACGCGCCGAAATCGGGAGCGGCAGCGTCATCGGCGCACAGAGTGTCATCGGACCTGATGTGAAGATCGGTCGCGACTGCTCTGTCGGACCAAATGTCTCCATACAACATGCGCTGATCGGCAACCGCGTCATCCTGCATCCGGGTGTCCGCATCGGGCAAGATGGATTCGGCTTCGCCATGGGCCCGAAAGGGCACCTGAAGGTGCCGCAAGTTGGCCGCGTGGTCATCCAGGACGATGTCGAGATCGGCGCAAACTCCTGCGTTGACCGCGGGGCGATCCGCGATACCATGATCGGCGAGGGCACCAAGATCGACAATCTTGTCCAGATTGCGCACAATGTGGTCATTGGCAGGAATTGTGTCATTGTCGCGCAATGTGGCATTTCTGGTTCGACAACGTTGGAAGACGGCGTTGTTCTGGCTGGCGCGGTCGCGGTCATTGGTCATGTCCGCATTGGAGCAGGCGCGCAAATCGGTGCAACCAGCAACGTGGCGACGGATGTTCCGGCAGGTGCGCGATGGGGCGGAACACCAGCCAAGCCAATACGCGAGTGGATGCGTGAGATTGCTATTGTCAATCAGTTGGCGACGCGCAAAGACAAGTTGAAGCGATCAGGCGGATCAGAGGAAACATCCGAATGAACGAAATGATCCAGACTGAACAGGTGACCACGCCCCGTGCACTTGCTACCGCTGACATCATGAAGATCATGACGTTGCTGCCCCATCGCTATCCGTTTCTTCTGATTGACAAGATTGTCGACATGGACGGCGACAGTTCAGGCATTGGCGTCAAGAATGTTTCATTCAACGAGCCGCAGTTTCAAGGCCATTTTCCGGCACAGCCTGTGATGCCGGGGGTGATGATCATCGAGGCGATGGCCCAGACCGCAGGCGCCATGTGCGTATACGGCCGCGGCACCGACAGGCCGCCACCAAAACTCGTATATTTCATGACCATCGACGAGTGCAAGTTTCGCAAGCCCGTTGTGCCGGGCGACGTGATGAAGCTGCACATGAGCAAGCTGCGCCAACGCCGGAACATGTGGTGGTTCAAGGGCGAAGCGAAAGTTGATGGCGAGCTTGTCGCTGAAGCCATCATCTCGGCCATGCTGGTCGAGCACGACGGTTGAAGGCGGCCTGGGTCGATGGCGATTCATCCCACTGCGCTCGTCGCGCCCGGTGCCCGGATCGGACAGGGCGTCAGCATCGGGCCGTTTTCCGTCGTCGGTCCCCATGTCGACATCGCGGACAACTGCGAATTGATGAGCCACGTTGTCGTCGAGGGCCACACGGTGATCGGCGAGGGTACACGCATTCACCCCTTCGTGGTCCTGGGCCACGGACCGCAGGATTTGAAGCCTGCCGCTGCAGCCTCGCGCCTGACCATCGGACGCAACTGCATCTTGCGCGAGCACGTCACAATGAACAACGGCACGGCTCGCGGCGGGGCTCACACCCGTGTCGGCGACGACTGTTTTTTCATGGTCAGTTCCCACGTGGCGCATGACTGTATAGTTGGCAACAACGTGACATTGGTCAACAACGTGATGCTGGCTGGCCACTGCGAGATTGGTGACAACGTCATCATGGGTGGGGGTTCGGCTGTGCATCAGTTCACGCGCGTGGGCCACAATGCCTTTATCGGCGGCCTCGCAGCAGTCGAGCATGACGTGATCCCGTTTGGCATGGCGCTTGGCAACCGGGCCTACCTTGGCGGTTTGAACATCATCGGTCTGAAGCGTCGGGGTGTACAGCGAGCGGATATCCATGCGCTCAGGCACGCGTTCCGCGTGTTGTTCGATGATGCGCGCCCGATGCAAGAGCAGCTTGCCGAAGTCGAGGCGCTTTATCCCACGCAGATTATCGTGGGCGAAGTGCTGGCATTCATCAAGGCGCGCGGCAAGCGGGCGCTGCTGACGCCACGTTCGGGTCAGCGACCGGATGCGACAGGTGACACGCCTGCGGATGCGAACGGGTGACCACTCGCACGCCTTTTTCTGTCGCAATCATTGCAGGGTCAGGCACGCTCCCGCTGCATGTTGCAACCAGCGCGCGCGCGTCCGGTGCCGAGGTCTTCGTCGCAGCGCTGGCAGGCTCGGCGCGATGTGAAGATTTTACCGGCTTCGCGTGCGAGGCTTTTGGTCTTGGCCAATTGGGGGGGCTGTTCAAGGCGCTCCACAGGCGCGGTATCACCCACGCGGCGTTCATTGGCGGCGTGATGAGGCCAGGCTTCAAGGACATCAAGCCGGATTTCGGTTTGTTGAAGCATCTCGGTGCCATGCCGACAGCCTTCAAGAAGGGCGATGACGGATTGCTCACCGCCATCATCGGCGTGATCGAAGCTGAGGGCATCACGGTTATTTCAGCGCTCGAGATCGCGCCGGATCTGGCCCTGAACAGTCCTGGGGTTATCACAAAGGCACGGCCAACACACGATGCCGAGCATGAGATCACGCTCGGTCTCAAGCTGATAGCAACACTGTCCGAGTTTGATGTGGGGCAGTGCGTGGTCGTCAGCGATGGCCGCCCGGTGGCCATCGAGGGTGCCGAGGGCACCGACGCCATGCTGGTGCGGGTTCGCGACATGAGGACCAATGGGCGGCTCCGGCGGGAAACTGGCGGCGGCGTGCTGGTCAAGACTCCGAAGCGCGGCCAGAACATGCGCGTCGACATTCCGACGATTGGCCCAGCAACCGTACGCCATGCCGCTGAAGCCGGATTGCAGGGCATCGCGGTTGCCGTTGGAACTGTCCTGCTCGCCGAGCGCGCAGAAACGGTCAAACTGGCAGACGAGCTCGGCTTGTTCATCGAGGCCAGAGCATGACGGCGCAAGACCGCACCGCGGCACCATCATTTCGGCTCTTTATTGTGGCGGGCGAGGCGTCTGGCGACAACCTTGCTGCCCACTTTATCGAAGCCCTCCAGCGGCGGCTTGCGCCACGCCGCGTCGAGTTGATGGGCATTGGCGGACCCGTGCTTCAGCAATTGGGCCTGAAATCGCGGTTCGCTCAGACCGACATACAACTCATGGGTATCGTTGATGTTCTGAAGAGCCTTCCCACTGTTCTGTCTCGTATCACTGAGACGGCGGAAGCGATCGAAGATCTTGGTCCGGATTTGCTGCTGACCGTTGACGTGCCTGACTTCTCGATGCGCGTCGCCAAGAAAGTGCGCCGCAACGCGCCGAACATCCCGATCATTCATTGGGTTGCGCCAACTGTCTGGGCCTGGCGTCCGGGCCGCGCCAAAGCCATGAAGCCACATGTTGACCGGCTTCTCGCACTTTTGCCGTTCGAGCCGGAGGTATTTCGCCGCCTCGGCGGCCCACCCACGACGTATGTGGGTCATCCGTTGCTGGACGTAGCCACCACCATCAGGCCGGACAAAGACGAGCAGAGGCTGCGTGATAATGCTGCTGCGCCAGTCATACTTGTCTTGCCTGGCAGTCGCCGCTCCGAGATCAAGTACCTTTTACCGGTGTTTCGCGACAGCCTGCGCTTGATTTCCGCAAGCTATCCGCATGCCCGTTTCGTGATTCCCGCTGTTCCGCATCTGGCCAAGACAATCGCGGATAACGTTGCAGGTTGGGGCATCAAGGTCGAGGTTGTGCTCGGCGAGGAGGCAAAGCGGGCAGCATTCCGCCGCGCACGCGTCGCGCTCGCCGCGTCCGGCACGGTCACGCTTGAACTGGCTGTGGCTGGCATTCCGCTTGTCGGGGCTTATCGCGGGCAGGCGCTTGAGGCATGGCTGGCGGGCAAGCTGGTCACGAGCCACAGCGTGTTGATGTGCAACCTCGTGCTGCAGGAAAACATCGCGCCGGAGTACATGCAGAACGACGCGACAGCAGCCAGTCTTGCATCTGCGATACTGGCGCTGCTGGCTGACGGAGCGCCTCGGCACGACCAGATCGTGGCATTCCAAAAACTCGATGCCATCATGGCGTTGCCTGATGGCCAGACATCAGGTGATGCGGCCGTGGATGTGGCGTTGCAGTTGCTGGACCGCCGCAAGAGTATCCATGTCCCATGAAAAAGGCGGGCCCATGCCCGCCTTCACTGTCGTGTTCGATAGCGGCTGGGGACCTCAGCGGCGCTTGCCGATCGGCGCATAGTCACGCTTGGTCGCGCCAGTATAGAGCTGGCGCGGGCGACCGATTCGCTGTGACGGGTCCTCGATCATTTCTTTCCATTGCGCGATCCACCCGACAGTCCGCGCCAGCGCGAACAGCACTGTGAACATCGCCACCGGAAAGCCCATCGCCTTCAGTGTTATGCCCGAATAGAAGTCGATGTTCGGGTACAGCTTCTTTTCGATGAAGTACGGATCGGACAGCGCGATGCGCTCCAGTTCGATTGCGACATCAAGCAGCGGGTCATCCTTGATGCCGAGCTCGTTCAGCACCTCGTGGCAGGTCTTCTGCATGATCTTGGCACGCGGGTCGTAGTTCTTGTAAACGCGGTGACCGAAGCCCATCAGCCGGAACGGGTCGTTCTTGTCCTTGGCCTTCGCGATGTATTTTGGGATGTTGTCGACATGCCCGATTTCTTCGAGCATTTTCAACGCCGCCTCATTGGCACCGCCGTGAGCGGGACCCCAGAGGCAGGCAATGCCAGCCGCAATGCACGCGAACGGGTTTGCGCCTGAAGAACCAGCCAGCCGCACGGTCGAGGTCGATGCGTTCTGCTCGTGGTCGGCATGCAGGATGAAGATGCGGTCGAGCGCGCGCGCCATGACCGGGTTCACCTTGTAATCTTCGGCCGGAACCGCGTAGCACATGCGCAGGAAGTTCGACGAATAGTCGAGGCTGTTGAGCGGATATACGAAGGGTTGGCCGACGGTGTACTTGTAGGCCATCGCAGCCAATGTCGGCATCTTGGCGATCATCCGCATCGACGCGATCATGCGCTGGGTCGGATCAGAAATGTC
>JBOFFB010000334.1:0-4992 GCA_051648385.1 Allobosea sp. | reverse complement strand
GTTGAGCCCGCCGGGTTGGCCGTCCTTTTCAAAGACAGTGTAGTTGCCGAGGTGCGGATCGCCATGGATCACGCCATAGCGGATGAACGGTCGCCACCAGGCATGGAACATGGCGCGGGCGATGCGGTTGCGTGTTTCGAGATCCGTTTCCTTGTGGCTCAGCAGCTTGGTGCCATCGAGCCAGTGCATGGTGAGCAGGCGCTTGGTGGAGAGCGAAGTGTCGATCTTCGGCACGCGTACATCGCTCGTGCCATCCAGCATCAGTTGGTAAAGCGCGGCATGTTTGGCCTCGCGGATGTAGTCGAGCTCCTCGCGGACGCGCGCTCCAAGTTCCTTGGCGATCTCGCGGGTGTCGATCGCGCTGTCGATCTGGCGGTGAAGGGCCAGCAGGATTTGCAGCTGGGCGAGGTCGGCCTCAACGGCTGATTCCATGTCCGGATACTGCAGCTTGCAGGCGAAGCGAGTGCCGTCTGCGGCCGTTGCCTTGTGGACCTGGCCGAGCGATGCAGCCGCTGCAGGCTTGAGGTCGAATTCCGCGAAGCGCTGGCGCCAATTGCCGCCAAGTTCGGCCATCATGCGGCGGTTGACGAAAGCTGCCCCCATGGGCGGCGCTTCGGATTGGAGCTTCTGCAATTCGGTCGCGTATTCGGGCGGCACTACATCGGGGATAGTGGCGATGAGTTGCGCCACCTTCATCAACGGCCCCTTCAGGCCGCCCAACGCTTGAGCCAGCGATGCCGCGTTGCGCGCATCGCCAGCGCTGGAGCGCCCGGTCAGGAACGAGGTGGCGATGCGGGCTGCGACGCCTCCGACATTGGCGCCGACACGGGCATAGCGACTGGCGCGGGCGGAGAAACGGTTCTGTTCGGTATCGGGAGGCGTGCTCATGAGGCTGACATAGGCCTCAAGGGCAAGATCGCCAAGCTGCTCAAGCGTCGCGGGGGTCTGGTGCTGCGCGTGCGGCAAGCCTGCCTCAGCCCATCTGTTCCAGCTCGATGATCATGCGTTCGATGAGGCCAAGCCCGATCTGCCAGAAGGCCGGATCGCGCGCATCAAGCCCGAAAGGTGCCAGCACCTCGGAATGGTGCTTGGTGCCACCCGCCGCCAGCAGGGCGAAGTAGCGGTCCTGGAAACCATCTGCCGAGTGCTCGTAGACGCCATAAAGTGAGTTCACCAGGCAATCACCGAAGGCATAGGCATAGACGTAGAACGGGGAGTGGATGAAGTGCGGGATGTAGGTCCAGAAGGTCTCGTAGCCGGGCCCGAGCTTGATGGCGGGGCCAAGGCTTTCGGCCTGCACTGACATCCAGAGTTCGCTGATCGCATCTGCGGTCAGTTCGCCATTCTTCCGCTCCTCGTGCAGCTTGCGCTCGAAGGAATAGAAGGCAATCTGGCGCACGACCGTGTTGATCATGTCCTCGACCTTGCTGGCCAGCATGGCCTTGCGCTGGCTCTGGCTGGTGGTGGCGTCGAGCAGGCGGCGGAAGGTCAGCATCTCGCCGAAGACCGAGGCCGTCTCGGCCAGTGTCAGGGGCGTCGGCGCCATCAGTGCGCCATTGTGGGCGGCCATGACCTGATGCACGCCATGGCCAAGCTCGTGGGCCAGCGTCATCACATCACGCGGCTTGCCCTGGTAATTGAGCAGCACGTAGGGATGCGATGATGGCACGGTCGGGTGGGCGAAGGCGCCTGGTGCCTTGCCAGGCCTGACGGGAGCATCGATCCAGCGCTCGTCGAAGAAGCGTTTCGCAATACCGGCCATGCGGGGCGAAAAGGTGTGGTAGGCACCGAGTACCGTGTCGCGCGCTTCTTCCCAAGGGATCGTGCGCTGCTCGACCTTGGGCAGGGGTGCGTTGCGATCCCAGAAATTGAGTTCGGTCTTGCCGAACCACTTCGCCTTCAGCGCATAATAGCGGTGTGACAAGCGCGGATAGGCGGTGCGCACGGCGCTGACCAGCGCATCGACCACTTCTGGCTCGACACGGTTGGCAAGGTGCCGTGACTGGGCCACATCGGTGAAGCCCCGCCACTTGTCCTGGATGTCCTTGTCCTTGGCCAAGGTGTTGGTGATCAGGGCGAAGGTACGGGTATGCTGGCCGAAGACATTGGCCAAAGCCTCCGCGCCAGCCATGCGGACCTTGCCATCGCTGTCCTGAAGCTTGTTCAGCGTCGGTTCCAGCGTCAGTTCCTGATCGCCGACCTTGAAGCGCAGCGAGGCAATCGTTTCGTCGAACAGGCGGTTCCAGGCCGCGCGCCCTGTGACTGACTTCTCATGGAAGAGCTGTTCGATCTTGTCGTCGAGCTGGTGTGGCTTGTCCTTGCGGATATCATCGAGCCAGGGCTTGAAATGGCTCAGCGGCGGTGAGGAGGCTGCGGCATCGAGCACGGCATCATCGAGCCTGTTGAGCTCCAGCGTGAAGAACAGCAGCTCTGTCGAAGCGGTGGTGATGCGCTCCTGGGAATCACCGTAGAATTTGGCGCGCTTCGGGTCAGTGGTGTCGCCGGAATACACCAGGCCGGAAAACGACATGATCCGGCCCATCATGTCATCAAGTGCTTCATAGGCAGTCACGGCGAGGTGGAGTTCCACCGATGCCTGAGGTCCTGACGCCATTTCGGCCAGCTTGCCGCGGTAACGCCGGGCGAAGGCGAGCGCCTCTGCCGTGGCACGTTCCATGTCTGCATTGAAGGCAGGCGAATCCATCGACGGGTACAGATGGCTGAGGTCCCATTCCGGCAGATCACCCAACGATTCCGTGGGGCCCGTCGCCCGCCCGCCGCGCCGGGCCGCTGAGCCTGACGGCGCGTGGGTCATCGCCGTCGTGTCTGTGCCGGACTGTCTGCGCTGCGGCATGTTGTTGAACCCCAGACCTGTCCGCATACCGGACAAGCTCATCGATCTTTCATATGTGCTGTTTGACGCGCGCAATCAACGGGCGTGCTGTCACGCTTCGCAGCAGGCGGGCTTAAGCGGCGCTTAACCCTTGTGCATGACAGTGACCCGAAACGGCACACCTGATTCCCGTCGCACAAAAGATTCGGATTGCAATGACCACCACTGTTCTGATCGTTGATGATGACCCAGTTCAGCGCCGTTTGCTTGAGGCAATGGTGCGGCGTTTTGGCTATGAAGCGCGCACGGCAGATGGTGGTGATGCGGCTGTCCGGATGCTGTCCGGCAGCGACGGCGAAAGCATCGATCTGATCATCCTTGATCTGGTCATGCCCGATTTTGACGGCATGGCGGTGCTTGGCGCGCTCAAGGAGAAGGGTCTCGAGAAGCCCGTCATCGTGCAGACGGCGCATTCGTCGATCGAGACCGTTGTGGCGGCTATGCGCGCCGGTGCCTCGGACTTTGTCGTCAAGCCTGTCGGTGCCGAACGGCTGCAAGTCTCCATCAAGAATGCCATCAAGGTCGGCGCGCTTGAAAGCGAGATCAGGCGCATGAAGCGCCGGGCTTCCGGCACGCTGGCGTTTCATGATCTGAGCACCCGCAGCGCCGAAATGGCGCGCGTGGTCAGGCTCTCGGAGCGGGCTGCGAAATCCAACATCCCGATTCTGATCGAAGGCGAATCGGGTGTCGGCAAAGAGGTTCTGGCCCGCGCCATCCAGGGTTCGAGCGACCGTCGCGGCAAGCCTTTCGTCACGGTCAACTGCGGTGCCATCCCTGACAATCTGGTCGAATCGATCCTTTTCGGCCACGAGAAGGGTTCATTCACGGGTGCCACCGAGAAGCATGTCGGCAAGTTCGTGGAAGCAAGCGGCGGCACACTGTTTCTCGACGAGGTGGGCGAGCTTCCACTCGAGGCGCAGGTCAAGCTTTTGCGCGCCATCCAGGAAGGCGAGGTTGATCCGGTTGGTGGTCGCAAATCGGTGCGTGTCGACATTCGCCTGATCTCGGCGACGAACAAGAGCCTGCTGGATCAAGTCAAGCAGGGCCAGTTCCGTGAAGACCTTTACTACCGTCTCAACGTGTTCCCCATCATGCTGCCGCCGCTGAGGGCACGGCGCGAGGATGTGCCGGATCTGGCGAAATCATTCGTGGCCCGTTTTGCGGCCGAAGAAGGCAAGCGCATCAGGGGCCTGACGCCGGAAGCCGCAGCGCTCCTGCAGCGTTATGACTGGCCGGGCAATGTACGCCAACTCGAGAATGCCCTGTTTCGTGCGGTCGTGCTGGCTGATGGAGATGAACTCACCATTGCCGAGTTTCCGCAGATTGCCGCGCAAGTCGACGGGTTCGACGTGCGCATTCCGCCAGCACCGCAGCCCTACGCCGTGACCTCGGGCGGGGCAGAGCCGCCGCGTATCATCCAGGTGCCAGTCAGGGACCCGAACGCGATCGAACTCACCGAAGGGTCAGACATGCGGCGCATGGATGACCTCGAGCGTGACATCATCAAGTTCGCGCTCTCCCATTACCGCGGGCATATGTCGGAGGTGTCGCGCAAGCTCGGCATCGGACGCTCGACGCTTTACCGCAAGCTCAAGGACTACGGGCTTGATGACGGGACGGGCGCAGAAGACGCGGACGAAGCTGCGGCCTGAGACTTAACTCCGCAAGTCGCAGCGGCAGTTCCATGGCTCAATGGCTTAATCTTGGGCTTAATCTTGCGCGATTCCGCTCAGGTGTTGCACGAATGAGATTGCAGATGCCGAGCTGATTCGGCATTGACAGAGTGATTTTCGGCGGAGCACACCCATGGCCTTGAGGCGCATGTCCTGGTCAGCATCGTGTCTGGCGATGTGCCTCGCATTTCCGTCGCTGGCCGACGAACAGCTTCTGCTACCGCCACTGCCTGATCCGGCCGAAGTGGTCATCACCGCTGCCGACGGCCTGTCAGAGCCAGATTTTGTCGCGATGCTGCCACCTGTGCCAGAAGCTGCGCCAGTTGTCATCGATATTGCCGCCGAACCATCGCAAGGCACAGCGACCGCGCAACACGCAGAGGCGGTGTCGCCGGTGCTAGATCATCCCGCATTGAGATGGGATCC
>JBOFFB010000333.1:0-4462 GCA_051648385.1 Allobosea sp. | reverse complement strand
TCACCGACCAGCTCTGATCATCCCCTCATCTTCAAACCCAGGAGCCTTCCATGACCGCCCAACGTGGCCGTGAACTCTTGCTGCGCGTCGAAAGTGCAGCCAACGTCTTCACCACAGTGGCCGGGCTGCGCGCCCGCCAGATTTCGTTCAACGCCGAGGCCGTCGACATCACTCATACGGAATCAGCTGGCCGCTGGCGTGAGTTGCTGGCAGGTGCAGGCATCAGGCGCTCGTCCATGTCGGGCGGCGGCGTTTTCCGTGATGACGCATCGCACGCGCTGGTCAGGCAGATCTTCTTCGATGGCGACATCCGCCAATGGCAGATCGTGATCCCGGATTTCGGGCGTGTGCAGGGTCTGTTCCAGCTCTCCACGCTGGAATATCACGGCGAACATGCGGCTGAGGTCACTTTCGAGCTCAGCCTCGAATCCGCCGGCCCACTCACCTTCACCGCGATCTGAGGCCGCCATGGTCAATCGTCATCGCGGTGAAATTCCGCTGGTAATCGCCGGCCAGCGCCTGTCGCTGAAGCTCACGCTGGGCGGCCTTGCTGAAATGGAGGATGCACTCGGCGTGGGTGATCTCGTTGGCCTGGGCGAGCGCCTTGGATCGGGTCGGCTATCAGCCAATGACATTGTCGGCATCCTGCGCATCGGCCTGAAAGGCGCAGGACATGATGTCACCGAGGCACAGATCAGGGGCTGGTCGGTCGAGGCCGGGCTCGGGCCGCTGGTCAGCGCCATCGTTGCGCTGTTCTTGGAGACTTTCGGCGCTGCTGATGAGGCCAGCCCGGCGCGCCCCACCAAGCCGTGATCGACCCTCCAGAGCGCCCGGCTTTCCGCCAGTTCCCGTGGGCGGATGCGATGGCGCTTGGAATGGGGCGGTTGCGGCTGACACCTGACGTTTTCTGGTCACTGACACCGAAGGAGCTGCTGCTCATTGCGGGTGGGGGCATTGCCGGTTGCCAAGCCCTCGGGCGCGACGCGCTCACCGAACTGATGCAGCGCTTTCCGGACGAGGCTGCCTGAGCCCTGCCATTCAGATGCATCGTCACCACAAAAAAGGAGCTTTGCGATGGACGAAACATCGGACGATCTGCCCATGTCGAACGAGGGCCTTGCGACACAGTCGCGGCTGCTGCGTGACCTCAACAGCACCGCAAGCACCTTTGGCAAGTCGCTGACAAAGGCGTTTTCCAGCGGGATCGTAGAGGGGAAGCGCTTCGAGGATATCCTGCGCTCGGTCGGGCAGCGGCTGTCCGATACCTTGCTCAAGGCTGCATTCAAGCCATTGGAGAGTGGTGTCTCGAACCTGCTCAACCAGGGTTTCGCGTCACTTGGCGGCCTGTTAGGCGGCTCTGCGCAATCACTGGGCCAGTCGCTGGGGTCGGTGCAAGCCTTCGCCGATGGCGGGATTGTCGGCCAGCCCACGTACTTTGGCATGGGGCGCAGTCTTGGCCTGATGGGTGAAGCCGGCGCAGAGGCGATCCTGCCGCTGGCTCGCGGAAGCGATGGCAAGCTCGGCGTCAGCGCAGGCGGTGGGGGCAGCCAGCCGGTCAACGTCACGCTCAATATCTCGACACCGGATGCGACAAGCTTCCGCCGCTCCGAGGGGCAGATGTCCGCCACCATCGCCCGCGCCGTGGCGCGCGGCCGCCGCAGCTTGTGAGGAAACGCCATGTCATTCGCTGACTTTCACGAGGTCCGTTTTCCCACGGACATTTCACGCGGCGCACGCGGGGGACCGATGCGCAAGACCGATGTGGTGACGCTGGCCTCGGGCCGCGAGCATCGCAACGCGCGCTGGGCCCATTCGCGGCGCAAGTTTGATGCGGGCTATGGCGTGAAGACGCTGGCAGGCCTAGCCGCTGTCATCGCCTTCTTCGAGGAACGACGCGGTCGGCTGATCGGCTTTCGCTGGCGTGACCGGCTCGACTGGAAAAGTGGCGCAGCCAGCGCCATCCCCACGCCTTTCGACCAGCGCATCGGCACCGGCAATGGGGCGTTGACGCAGTTTCAGCTGGTCAAGAGCTACGGCGGCGTGAATGCGCCTTACCTGCGCCCGATCAGAAAACCCGTGACAGGCACGGTGAAGGTCGCGGTTGGCGCTGCCGAGTTGCTGCCGGCCGCATTCACGGTCGATGCTGCAACCGGCATGGTGACACTCGTCACCGCTCCCGCCAACGGCGTCGCAATCACTGCTGGCTTTGAATTCGACGTGCCGGTTCGTTTCGATGTCGACGAACTCGATGTCGAGCTCAGCGCTTTCGAGGCGGGCGAAATCCCGCGCATTCCCCTCATCGAACTGATCGTGTGAACCCATGAAAACCATTCAGGCAGGACTGGCGGCCCATCTGGCCGGCGGTGTGACGACGCTCGCCCGCTGCTGGCAGCTCACACGCCGCGACGGCGTCGTCATGGGCTTCACGGACCATGACGGTGATCTGAGCTTCGATGGGGTGACCTATCGCGCGCGCTCGGGGCTCGAAGCGTCGGAGGCCGAAACCGAACTTGGCTTTTCCGTCGGCAACATCGATGCAGCCGGCGTGCTGCACTCGGCGGGCATCACCGAGGCCGATATCGGGCGTGGTCTCTATGATGGCGCGGAAGTTTCGGTCCATCTGGTCGACTGGAGCAATCCAGCCAACCGCCAGCGCCTCGATGTCATGGTCATCGGCGAGATCAGGCGTGGCGACACCGCATTTGTCGCCGAACTGCGCAGTGCGGCGCATCGTTTCGACGAGGAACGCGGCAGGCTCTACACCTCGCGATGTGGCGCGGACCTGGGCGATGCGCGCTGCAAGAAAGCCATCGCCATATCCAACGCGGCTGTGGTCGCCTTCACTGGGCAAAGCGGAGTCAGGCTGTCGGGGCTCGGCGCATTTGCCATGGGCTGGTTTACCGGCGGGCGGCTTGCCTTTACCAGCGGTGGTAATGCAGGGCATGCCGTAGAGATCCGCCGTCATCAACTTGAAGGCGCGACTGCAATCATCGATCTGTGGCTTGATGCGCCTCGGCCGATTGCGGTTGGCGACGCCGTGCAGATCACGCCCGGATGCGACAAGAGCTTCGCCACCTGCGGCACGAAGTTCGACAACAGCGTCAACTTCCAGGGCTTCCCGCACATTCCGGGCACGGACTTCCTGCTGCAAGTCGCAGGCGGTGACAACGCCCAGCGCTTCGATGGCGGGAGCCTGTTCCGGTGAACGGACGTAGCGACATCGTGGCGGCGGCGCGCGGCTGGCTCGGCACGCCCTATCAGCATCAGGCATCGCTCGCCCATGTTGGCTGCGATTGCCTTGGCCTGCTGCGCGGCATCTGGCGCGAGGTGATGGGGAGTGAGCCTGAAATCGCGCCGCCCTATGCGCCCGATTGGGCCGAGAGCCGCGATCCGCCAGGGTCTGATGCCGAACCGCTGATGGCGGCAGCCGCGCGGCATCTTGTGCCTGTGATGACCGCTGCCATGCAACCCGGCGACGTGTTGCTGTTCCGCTGGCGCGCGCACCTGCCTGCCAAGCATCTCGCGATCCTGAGTGTGCCCGGCCAAATGATCCACGCCCATGACGGGGCGTGTGTGGCCGAAGTCGCACTGTCTGGCTGGTGGCTGCGCCATCTCGCTGCCGTGTTCCGTTTTCCGGAGATCATCCCATGACAACACTGGTTCTGCAGGCTGCCGGTTCCGCAATCGGCTCATTCTTCGGCGGGCCGATCGGTGGCATGATCGGGCGCGCTGCCGGTGCGCTTGCGGGCTCGGCCATCGATGGGGCGCTGTTCGCCGGCAAACCGCAGGTGGTCGAAGGCCCGCGCCTGAAGGAGATGGATGGCCTCGCCTCCAGCGAAGGCGCTGCGATCCCCAGGCTTTACGGCCGGGCAAAACTCGGTGGCCAACTGATCTGGGCCACGCGCTTCGAGGAGCAGGTCTCGACGTCCACGCGCAAGGCAGGCGGCGGCAAGGGGCTGTCTGGTCAGAAGACGCGTGAACGCACCTATAGCTACTACGCCAACCTCGCGGTGGGGCTGTGTGACGGGCCGATCAGCTTCGTGCGCCGGGTCTGGGCCGATGGCCGCGAGATCGACGTGACCAAGCTGACCATGCGCGTCTACCCAGGCGATAATGCGCAGATGCCAGATGCGATGATCGTCGCCAAGGAAGGCACGGCCAATGCCCCGGCCTATCGTGGCACGGCGTATGTGGTGTTCGAGCGGATGCCGCTGGCGGATTATGGCAACAGGGTGCCGCAGCTGACTTTCGAGGTGGTACGTGCCGTGCCGGGCCTCGCCGATCAGGTGCGCTCGGTCAATCTCATCCCCGGCTCCAGCGAGTTTGCCTACCAGGCCGGACTCGTCACGCGGCCCTTCGGCCTTGGCAATACCGCTCCCGAAAACCGGCACCAGCTGCAGGCCCCTAGCGATATCATTGCCTCCCTCGACCATTTGCAGGCGCTGTGCCCCAATCTTGGCAC
>JBOFFB010000332.1:0-1530 GCA_051648385.1 Allobosea sp. | reverse complement strand
CGAATACCGCCTATGGCCAGCTGATCGTGCGGGTGGAGGATCGCGCGATGATCGATCCGCTGGCGGCGCGGCTGCGGGCGGATCTCGGCGTGGAGTATCCGCATGCGGAGATCGATTGAGCAACCTTTTGTCTGGAAATTCTGCTGAGAGCGGATCATGCATCCTGGCATTCCCACTTGATGTAGGCCTTTGTGTCGGAGGCCCATTTTTCGTCGATCTCGACGAGGACGGCGCTGACGAGGCGCAGCAGCGCGTCTTCGCCGGGGAATACCCTGACCTTGACTGTGCGCCGTTTGAGCTCCTGCTGGATGGACCGCTCCATCGGGTTTGACGTGCGCAGCCGTTTGCGGTGGTGCTCGGGTAGGGTGAAGACGGCGAGGCCTTCAGGGACGTTTTCGTCGAGCCATGCGGCCAGCTTGGGCGCGGGGTCGCGATAGCTGGCGACGAGCTCAGCCAGGGCGGTTTCGGCCTTGTTAAGATCGTCCGCTGTCCAGATCGATTTCAGCTGTCTGCCGATGCGCTTTCGGATCTCGGCGTTGGGCGCGTGGTGGATGGCGTTCCGGGCCAGATGGAATTGGCAGCGCTGCCATGTGGCACCGCCCAGAACGGCGCGCCGGGCGGCGCGCAGGCCGCTGTGGTCATCGGAGACGATGAAGTCGACCCCGCGCATGCCGCGGGCGACGAGACTTTCGAGGAACGCCCGCCAGTGGACCTCAGCCTCCGACAGGGCCACCGACACGCCCAGCACCCGGCGGCGCTCATCCGGTCCGATGCCGATGGCCGAGAGCACGGCGACATCGCGCACAATCCCGCCGTGGCGCATCTTTTCATACCGGGCGTCGAGGATGAGATACTTGATCTCGCCGAGCGGTCGGTCGCGCCAAGCCTGCAGCTCATCATCCAGCAGCTTGGCGGCGCGGCTGACCTGCGACGAAGACAGGCTCTCGATCCCGAATTCGCGCATCACGGCCTCGACCTCCCGGGTGGACACGCCCTTGATGTACATCTCGGCGACAGCCAGCATGACCGCTCGGACTGAACGCCGCCCCCGTTCCAGCGATTGCGGGTAGAACGGCTCCCCGTCGTGCCCGGCCGTCTTGGGCACCTGCACGTTCACGGTGCCCGCGGGCGTGTCGATGCGCTTTGGCTTGGTGCCATTGGCATAACCCCGGCGCTCAGGCGTGCGCTCGTAATGCCCGGCTCCGAGAAAGCGCTCGCGCTCGATCTGCATCGCCAACTCGAACGCGCGGGCGAACACCCCGGCGAGATCACCAGGCCCTTGTTCAATCAGCTGTTCCAAGATCGCCTCAACCGCCGTATCTTTCCGTCTGTCCATTCGCTCTTCTCCATGGTTGGTTTGCAACTCCATGGAATACCAGAATGGGCAGCCCCTGCTGGGGCGCGCCCCAGCAGGGGCTCATGGCCCCCAACTCGAGCGAATTTCCAGACGTCAGGTTACAGTACCCACAATCCCTGAAAGCAGCGGGCTCTTGACTGCAGTTTGGGCATGCGAGCCGCACGAGTTTGCAG
>JBOFFB010000331.1:0-14141 GCA_051648385.1 Allobosea sp. | reverse complement strand
CGCGGAGTTGGCGCATCAAGCTGGGCTGCAACCTATCCCGAGG
This sequence comes from Allobosea sp., assembly GCA_051648385.1. Lineage (GTDB taxonomy): Bacteria > Pseudomonadota > Alphaproteobacteria > Rhizobiales > Beijerinckiaceae > Allobosea. The sequence goes on along the minus strand of JBOFFB010000331.1, from coordinate 14,098 downwards.
TGATGCAGCGCGAACTGGTCAGGCTGAGACCCGGCGCGCGTATCGACATCCACAATGCCGGCAGCAATGGAGAGATGATTCCGGGCCAGATCGCCCGCATGGAACAAGATGCGTTGGCTTTGAAACCGGCACTGGTGATCTGGCAACTTGGCTCCAATGATGTCGTCTGGCCCTGGGGTGGAATTGGCCAAGATACCGAAGCTGATGTGATCGCCACCATCCGCATGATCAAGGCTGCGGGTGCCGATGTGATCTTGATGGACTTGCAGAATTCGCCGCTCGTGGCTGGTGCACGACTGCGCCGTGCAATGCTGGAGTTGACGGCTCGCGCTGCCCGCACAGCCGGAGCTGGTCATTTTCAGCGCTATCGCTTGCTGGAGCAGGCTGTGCAGGCTGGAACTCCGCTTGGCGAATTGACCTCATGGGATCAGTTGCACAATACGGATGCGGCCTACGACTGCACAGGGCGTGCGCTGGCGAGGGCGATCCACGCTGCCACGCGTTAGATCATCTTTCCGCATTGAGATGGAATCCATCGCAATGCGGAAAGATGATCGATTATAATAAGTTAGAGAATTGCGTAAACACAAAACCGGTACCCACCCTCGCCTTCGCGAGGGCATGCTTTTGTGCACAATGCTCTGGTGTCAGCCGACGGGTACCTGTTTCACGGGCAGGCCCTTTTCGGCCATCAGTTGGGCCAGTTCGCCTGACTGGAACATCTCGCGGGTGATGTCGCAGCCGCCGATGAACTCGCCCTTGACATAAAGCTGCGGGATCGTCGGCCAGTTGGAATAACCCTTGATGCCGTCGCGGACGGCTGCATCATCAAGCACGTTGATGCCCTTGTAGGGCACGCCGAGGTAATTCAGGATCTGCACCACCTGGCCGGAAAACCCGCACATCGGAAACTGCGGCGTGCCCTTCATGAAGAGCAGCACGTCGTTGGCTTTCACTTCGGCGTCGATGGTGGCGTTGATGTCGGTCATGGGACTCTCCGTGGCGCGGCCTCAAGCCAGCGCAATGTGCATGCCCTAAGATTGGGGAACAATCGTCGTCAGCGCAAGGGCGTGCAGCACGCCGCCCATGTTGCCCTTGAGCGCATCGTAGACCATCTGGTGCTGGCGCACGCGTGGCATGCCCCTGAAGGCAGCCGAGGTGACGATGGCGGCGTAGTGATCGCCATCGCCTGCCAGATCCTTGATCTCGACGACGGCATCAGGGATCGCGTCCTTGATCATGCGCTCAATGTCTGTCGCCGCCATGGGCATGGTGTTCATCCTCAATCGTCATGGTCGGGTCAAGCCCGACCATGACGTCGTTGGTTTCAGCGGCCAGCCATGAATGCCGGAAACCAGCTTTCATGGGCGATGCTCAGCTCTTTTACCGATATTGGGACTTCTGTGCCAAGCGTCAACGCGTCACCGCCGACGCTGCCGATGATTGTTGCCGGCACGCCCGCTTTTTTCGCCGCATTGAGGACAGCTGCCGTTTCGGATGCCGCGCAGGTGATCACATAGCGTGCCTGATCCTCGCCGAACAGCGCGCCATGGGCAGGTCCCGGTGGCAAGGCCGTGACCGTCGCCCCCAACTTGCCGACCATGGCCATCTCTGCCAGTGCCAGCGCCAGCCCGCCATCGGAACAATCATGCACGGCTGTGAGGTGACCACCGCGGATCAGACCGCGCACCAGATCACCATTGCGGCGCTCCATGGCGAGATCGACCGGGGGGGGCGCGCCCTCGGCTTTGCCGCAGACATCGCGCAGGTAGATCGATTGACCAAGCCAGCCGGTGGTTTCGCCAACCAGCATCACCATATCGCCCGCTGCCTTGAATGCCACGGTGGCATGAACCTCCACATCGGGCAGCAAACCGACACCGCCGATGGTGGGGGTGGGCAAGATGCCTTGGCCGTTGGTCTCGTTGTAGAGCGAGACATTGCCCGACACGACCGGGAAATCGAGTGCGATGCAGGCCTCGCCGATGCCCTGAATGCAGCCCACCAGCTGGCCCATGGCATGGGGTCGCTCGGGGTTGCCGAAGTTGAGATTGTCGGTCACGGCGAGCGGGGTCGCGCCCACGGCAGTCAGGTTGCGCCAAGCCTCCGCCACCGCCTGCTTGCCGCCCTCGACAGGGTCGGCCTCGCAATAACGCGGCGTGACATCGCAGGTCATGGCGAGACCTTTCGGCCCGTCCTCAATCCGGATCAGGCCAGCATCGCCGCCTGGCGTCACGACCGAATTGCCGAGAATCAGCGTGTCGTATTGCTCATAAACCCAACGCTTCGAGCACTGGTCAGGCGAGCCGACAAGCTTCAGCAGCGCCTCGCGGTTTGACATGGGCGGCACGATGTCGCTGGCGGCGATGACCGGCAGCTTCGGTGACGGCGTCCACGGCCGGTCATACTCGGGGGCTTCGTCGCCGAGTTCCTTGATCGGCATGTCGGCCATGACCTCGCCCTGATGCTTGATGACGAAGCGCAGGGTGTCGGTGGTCTGCCCGATGACGGCGAAGTCGAGACCCCATTTCTTGAAGATGGCCTCGGCCTCGGCTTCCTTGCCCGGTGTCAACACCATGAGCATGCGCTCCTGGCTTTCGGACAGCATCATTTCGTAGGCGCTCATGCCTGCTTCTCGGCAGGGCACTTTGTCGAGGTCAAGTTCGACACCGAGATCGCCTTTGGCTCCCATCTCGACGGCTGAACAGGTGAGGCCCGCCGCGCCCATGTCCTGAATGGCATCGACACAGCCTTTGGCCATGATTTCAAGACAAGCTTCGAGCAGCAGTTTCTCGGCAAACGGGTCGCCGACCTGCACGGTCGGGCGCTTCTCGGCTGAATTGTCGTCGAACTCGGCCGAGGCCATGGTCGCACCGTGGATGCCATCGCGCCCGGTCTTGGAGCCGAGATAGACGATGGATTTGCCGACGCCTGTGGCCTTGGCGAGGAAAATACCGTCAGTGCGGGCAAGGCCCACCGCCATGGCGTTGACGAGGATATTGCCGTTGTATCGGGCGTCGAAGCCGACTGACCCTCCCACGGTTGGCACGCCGAATGAATTGCCATAGCCGCCGACGCCTGCCACCACACCCGCAACCAGTTGGCGTGTGCGCGGGTGGTCAGGTGCGCCGAAGCGCAGGGCGTTGAGCACCGCGATGGGGCGCGCGCCCATGGTGAAGACGTCGCGCAGGATGCCGCCGACGCCGGTGGTCGCGCCCTGATAGGGTTCGATGAAGGAGGGGTGGTTGTGGCTCTCCATCTTGAAGACGATGGCAAGGCCGTCGCCGATGTCGATCACACCGGCATTCTCGCCCGGCCCTTGCAGCACCCACGGGGCCTTCGTGGGCAGTGTTTTCAGATGCTTCTTGGACGATTTGTACGAGCAATGCTCGTTCCACATGGCCGAGACAATGCCAAGCTCGGTGATGCTCGGCTCGCGGCCCATCAGCTTGAGGAAGCGGGTGTATTCGTCTGGCTTGAGGCCATGTTCCTTGACCAGATCAGCCGTGATCTTAATGGCTTTGGGGCTCATCGCGTTCATTTGCACCGCATACTCCCCGAAGACAACAACAACTTTACACGCATTTTAATGATCTGTGCCGGACCGGGACCGCTGTCCTGTTTCGGGGCAATAGCCTGCCCCATGCCGCGACACAATGGTGGATATTGGACTGATTCTGCATCGCTTTGGGACAAAACAAGGTTGGCCCGGGTGTTGCTCTTCAAAGTTCGTGAACCAAGCCAGGTTGGCAATGGGAGAGCGATCGTGAAGCTGCTGAGCGTCCTCAAGAGATTTCGCCGCGATGACGAAGCCGCTGTCGGCTTGATCTTCGGCCTGGCGCTTGTGCCCATGATGGGGCTGACAGGCGTCGCCGTGGATTACTCCCGCTCCGCCGCTGTCCGCAACGAGTTACAGGTCGCGGTCGACGCCACGTCGCTGACGCTGGCCAAGGATTCGGTCATCGAAACCTCCGCCCAGTACAATACGCGCGCCCAGATCGTGTTCAATGCCAACTGGAACAGCCGTTTCGGTGCTTCGCTACAATCGCTCACGGTCACCAAGGGCACCGACAAGTTCAAGGTCGATGCCAAAGCCCGCGTGGATTATGCGGTCATGAGCATTTTCGGCGTCACCGGTGGTGACGTCTCTGCGACGGCCACGTCAGGCTGGGGTCTGAACAAGATCGAGATCGCACTTGTGCTCGACAACACCGGTTCGATGGGCTGGAGCAATAAGATGCAGGAGCTGAAAAAGGCGCTTTGTGGCGACCAGACCTGCGGCAACCTCAACCCAACAACCGGCTTCGTCCGGAAGATGAAGGATGCCGCTGTCCTCAATGACCAGATTCGCGTTTCGCTGGTGCCTTTCGACACATCGGTGCGCGTGCCCGCTGCAACCCAAACCCTGATCACGTCTGGCGCGCCGCTCGGCAGCACCTTCGCCTACACCGGCGCGGGGTATTGCAACAGCAATCCGACGACAGCGCAGCGCGTGAGTTTCGTGCGCTTTGCCGGCCGCGACAAGGATACGACCAGCAATGGTGCTGGCTGCGGCACAGGCCGCATCACACAGCCAACATGGCAGGGCTGCCTGTGGGACCGCGATCAGATGAACGCGCTCGACACCAAGCCAAGCGGTGTTGATTTCAATGACGTGCAGACGCTGTATCCGGCGGTGACGTGCCGTTCGAACAACCTTGCTCGCATGACGTCGTTCATCGACGTCAAGACGAGTTCAAGCACGCTGATCTCGGCGCTGGCCACCATGCAACCTTCGGGCAACACCAACCTGACCATCGGGGTCACGTGGGGCACCAACATGCTGACGCCGGGCAATGTGCTCAGCACCGCGGCCGCATCCGAGCCAAACCTGCAGCGTTTCATGATCCTGTTGACCGACGGCACCAACACCGAAAACCGGCAGACCGGCAATTCGGGCCAGATCGATGCCCGCGCCAAGCTGGCCTGCGCCGATGCCAAGGCCAAAGGCATCCTGATCTACGCCATCCGCGTGATCGAAGGAAACCAGGCGTTGTTGAAGGAGTGCGCATCGGGTCCGGGCTACTACTACGAGGTCTCGAACGCTTCGCAGATCGATGGCGTGTTCACCGCCATTGCCGGCAAGATCAATTCGATCCGCCTGACCAACTGATCAGTCAACCACAACCAATCCGTCCATCGCGTCCCTGACATGTTCGGGAATCGCGGTGGGCTTTTGCTCAGCCCGCGTCACGTAGACATGGGTGAAGTGCCCTTGTGCCGCAGCAAGCTCGCCATCATTGCGGAAGACACCGATGCGGTAAGTCACCGAGCTTTTGCCGATGCGCTCGATGGCGATGCCGACTGTGACTTCATCGGGGAAGGCAACGCTCTCGAAATAGATGCAGTTTGTTTCGACGACCACGCAGATGACGGGGCTCTCGTGGGGATCAAGCAGCTTGTTTTCCAGGAGCCAGCCGGTAACCGCCGTATCGAACCAGGCATAGTAAACCACGTTGTTGACATGGCCGAACACGTCATTGTCGCTCCAGCGCGTGGTTATAGCCCGAAAATGCCTGAAAGCTGCGCGGGTGAGCCGTTCTGGGCGAGGGCGGAGGGGGAGGCCGGAACTCATTGGCCACAACCAGAATGGTACAGACGTGTCATGGCAGCAGTCTCACCTGTGTAAATCCGCCAAGCAATCCGTCCCTTGGCAAATCTGGTGGATGAAAACGTCTCGCACTTGCGAAATCAGCGGAATGATCCATATCCGGGCCATGACAACATTTGGTTCGATCACTCGCTTTCCCTTCGACAAGCTCGCCTACTCGGTCTTGCCGATCATCGCATGCTCATTCGCCGGCAATGCTGCCACCCAGCCCAATATCCTTGGGTGGTATGCGGGCCTGATCAAGCCGGCTTTCAATCCGCCGAACTGGCTCTTCCCGATCGCCTGGACGATCCTGTTCGCGCTGATGGCCTATGCCGTGTTCCGTATCTGGAAATGGCCTGCCGGCACAGAAGGGCGCAATCGCGCGCTGGTGTTTTTCTATGTGCAGTTGGCGCTCAACTGCACCTGGTCCTTCGCCTTTTTCGGCTCCCAGTCACCGCTGCTCGGGCTTGCGGTGATAGTGCCGTTCCTGGCCATGATCATCCTGACGATCCGGGCGTTCAACGTGGTCGACCCTTTCGCATCATGGCTGCTCTGGCCTTATGCGGCCTGGGTCTCATTCGCGACCTTGCTCAACGTGTCGATCTACGCGCTGAACCGGTAGTCATTCAGGATTGCCCGGCCTCGCCCAGCACCCGTGCAACGGTGTTGCGCAGCTCGGCAAGGCCGAACGGCTTGGTCATGACGTCGACCACGATGTTCTCGAGACTTTTTGCCCGCTCGCGCTGCTCGGCATAGCCGGTCATCAACAGGATTGTCAGGTCTGGCCAGTCGCGCTTGGCGGCCAGTGCCATGGCGATGCCGTCCATCAGAGGCATGCGGATGTCACTGAGCACGAGGTCGAACTGGCCAAGGTGTTCGGTCAGGACGTCAAGTGCTTCTGCGCCGTCGCCTGCCATCAGCACCTCGTGGCCATCGAGGGCCAGGCCCCGCGCGATCAGGGCGCGCACCGCTTCCTCGTCATCAACCACCAGAATGCGGGCCATGGTGCCGGTCCTTTCTGGTTCAGATGCCGTCGAAGCCGGGCTGATCATCGGTTTCGATGACACCGACAAAAGGCAACTCGCGATAGGAATGGGCCACATCCATGCCGTAACCCACGACAAAATAATCGGGACAGATGAACCCGACATAGTCGGGGGTAATGGCAACCGCACGCTTGCCGGGCTTTTCGAGCAGGACGGCACTCTTGACGCTCAAGGCACCGCGGGCGGCGAGGAGATCCTTGGCGAAGGTGAGAGTACGACCTGATTCGAGAATGTCGTCGACCAGCAGCACATCACGTCCGGCAACCTCGCTCTGCACGTCCCGCAGGATTTCCACCTGACCGGACGAAACGGTTGCTTCGCGGTAGGAGGACAGGTGCACGAACTCAACCTGAGGGCTCAGCCCCGCCTTGTGCATGGCGCGGATCAGGTCAGCGGCGAACATGAAGCTGCCTTTGAGCACGGCCACCACAAGCAGGTTTTTCGGCTTCGTGGCTGCGATCGCTTCCGCCATCTCGCGATTGCGCTTTGCGATGGCAGCTTCGTCGTAGAGCACGCGAATGCGGCGATGTTCGGCCATGGCTGGCTCCGGGACTGTGGTGACAGGCAAGTTGATCTGAACGTGTTTCGAAGTCTGGCGACTTCAAGACCCTGTTCTGGCATTTTGCACTTTGCTCGTGAAGCGGACTTCGACATCACGCCCTGCTTCAGGGGGTGTCGCAAGCCTTGTGCGGAAATGCAATGCCTCACCGGGTTTCAGGCTCTTGCGTGGCGGTTCCGTCGTCCAGGTGTAAAGCGTGCGGCCATCTTCCCCACGCAGGCGGATTTCGATCAGAGGCACCTGAACGGTATCGCCGTGAATGCTGCGGACACTGCCCTCCACGAGCAGGAAGCGGGCTCCGCCTTCGCTCAGGCTGGTCGACCGGATATCCACGAATTCCATCCCCTCGAGGTTCACCGGCAAGCCCACGGCACTGAAAAGCCCCGCACTTTGCGGCAGCAGTTTCACGACGGTCTGGCGCTGCATGACAGCCCCGGCAAGAACAAGCACGCCAACCAAACCCAGGCCCAGCGGACCTTTCAGCATGGCCAACCGCGACGGCGTGGCGGTAGCGGAGGTCTGACGGAGCCTCGATCCGGGACGTGCGGAGGATCGCGCGGCCTTCTTTCCGCTTCGTGCAACATGATCGAGGGTTTGCAAATTTTTCTCGCTACTGCCGGGCTTCTCGCGGCGGTCGGGAAGAAAGCGTCGCCAGCCGGTGATCGGAGCGACCACCCCGGCGTCCTGCGGTGCGCCTCCAGCCTCTGCTTCACGCCGTGCTGCTGCCATCTCAGCCTCGAACATGTCGTCAAGCGAGCCCTGATCCAGATCCTGCGGCTGCGGGGCGTCATCATCAGTCGCCGCGGTCTGAGGCGGAGCGCCTTCCATTTCCATGTCGGCCAGCCATTTAGCTGACAGCTCATCATCGGCACTTGGTTGGGGTGTTGGGACAAGTTGCGCTGGCGCCGCTGCCGGAATATCGCTGCGATCATCCGCAAGACTGACGAAAAAACCCGTCCGGCAAGTGGCGCAGCGCACCGTGCGGCCCGACGTGCCGATCTTGTCGTCATCAATGCTGTATCTGCTTGCGCAGGACGGGCAGACAATGAGCATGGCGAATCAGCTTAAAGCCTTGCGGCATCCGTTGTTTGGAGACGCCACTTGGCGGTATTCATGGTTAATGCCGGGTAAACCCGCCGCCATGATCAGGGTTTTGGAGTGATCTGAATGGTCCGGTTTGAGGGCGTCGGCCTTCGCTACGGAATGGGTCCGGAGGTGTTGAGGGACATTACCTTCAGCATCGAGCCGCGCTCGTTCCAGTATCTCACCGGGCCTTCTGGCGCGGGCAAGACAACTTTGCTCAAACTCATGCTGTTGTCACTGAAACCGACGCGCGGCCTGATCAATCTGTTCGGCCATGATGTGACGCGTCGGCAAAATGATGCGCTCAGTGCTGCCAGACGGCGCATGGGCGTGGTGTTCCAGGATTTCCGGCTGCTGGACCACTTGACCGTCTACGAGAACGTTTCACTGCCGATGAAGGTGAAAGGGCGCGAGGAGGCGAGCTACCGCAGCGAGGTGATCGAGCTTCTGCGCTGGGTCGGCCTTGGCGAGCGCATGCATTCGATACCGCCGGTTCTGTCCGGAGGCGAGAAGCAACGCGCTGCGATTGCCCGTGCGTTGATCGTCAAGCCGGAATTGCTGCTCGCCGATGAGCCCACCGGCAATGTCGACCCGCCGCTGGCAAAACGGCTATTGAGGCTCTTCCTTGAATTGCAGCAACTGGGCACCGCAGTGGTGATTGCCACCCATGACCTGCATCTGATGGAACAGTACGATGCTCGCCGTCTCGTGCTTGCCGACGGCTACATGCATGTGGATGGCTGAGTGATGGCGTTTGATCCAGCCCGGTTGCGCCAGATTGTGAACGATTGGCTTGTCGGTCGCAGAGTCTGGCTGTCACGGGGATTTTCAGGCCTTGCCACCTTGATCCCTGGCAGGCTGTGGATTGGTGCCAAGCAATCACGGCCCATGGACGACAGCCCCGGTCCCATGCGCCAGCGGCAGGCAATGCCCGAGATTCCGGGACTTCCCGCAGGGCTGAAGCGCGGCCAGCCTCTGATCCCGGTCGACTCGGCAGCCAGCCGTGCCCTGGTGGCAGTGATCGCCATCCTGACGTTCCTGGCGGCACTTGCAGGCGGAGCCGCTCACATGGTGGCGCAGGCTTCGGCCGACTGGCGCAGCGCTGTCTCGAACGAGATGACGGTGCAGATCAAGCCCGATGTCCGCCGCAACATCGAGGATGACCTCAGAAAGGTCGCTGAACTATTCAGGACTGCTGGCGGCGTGGAAAGTGTCAGGGTTGTGCCGCGTGCTGAATCCGACAGGCTGCTGGAGCCGTGGCTTGGCGTGGGGTTGCAACTGACGGAGTTGCCTGTGCCGAGGCTCATCGTGGTCACGATTTCTCGGGGTTCGCGGCCAGATACCGAGGCGCTCCGGCAAGGGCTCCGGCGCGAGGCGCCGACCGCCAGCCTCGATGATCACAGGCTCTGGATCGGGCGGCTCTCGACCATGGCCAACACGCTCATTCTGGCTGGCGTGGTTGTGGTTATTCTGGTGACGCTGGCAGCCGGGCTCGCGGTAGCATTCGCCACACGTGGTGCCATGGCAGGCAGCCAGGATTCGGTGGAGGTGTTGCATCTGGTGGGTGCTGATGACAGCTTCATCGCCAGTGAATTCCAGGGGCGCTTCCTCAAGCTCGGGCTCGAAGGCGGTGCGATTGGCGGACTGGCCGCGCTGGTGGCGACCGCGGTGCTCGGCTGGATTAGCCTCAGCTGGAGTTCCGGGCCTGGCGCGGACCAGTTGAAGGCGCTGTTCGGCTCATTCGAGATTGGCTGGATGGGCTATCTGATTGTTGTGTTCATCGCTGTCATGGTGGCCCTGATTGCTGGCCTTGTCTCGCGTGTCACAGTGCGACGCCATTTGAAGGACATGGCGTGAGTCTAAGCTTTGCCAGATGCACGACATGGCAACAGATACTCGCCGGTACGCCCATGATTGATTAATTGCAATGCAACTTTATCATGGTGTGCTCAGACTCATTCTTCGTGTTGTCTTTTTCATGCCCTGATTGGGACTTATCCTTTTGCTGATGTCGTTGATACGTGGTCATGACATGCCGGCTGGCGGGCTCAAGCGCCCGGCCACAAGCGGCCCAGTACGTTTCTGGTCGCGTATGCGCCGCTGGAGTCTTCTGGTTGTGCTCGCAGTCGCGATGGGTGGGCTTGGCTGGTTGGGCTATGGTTTCGCAGTTTTTGCTCGTTCGATCATCCTGCATGAGCCGCGTGTAGTTGGAAAAGTCGACGGCATCGTGGTGCTCACAGGTGGCTCGCAGCGCCTTGTCGATGGGCTTTCGCTTCTGGCGGACGGGCACGGAAAGCGCCTGCTGATCAGCGGGGTCTACCAAAAGACCAATCGCGACGAGATTGCGCGATATGCTGGTGATCAGCGCGGCATGCTTGAATGTTGCGTTGATCTTGGCAAAAGCGCACGCAACACCATCGGCAATGCGATCGAAGCCAGGCGCTGGGCTCAGTCCAATGGTTTCAAATCCCTGCTGCTGGTGACGTCGAACTATCACATGCAGCGCACGCTTGCCGAATTTGGCCATGTCATGGGCGAGGTCAGTCTGGCTGGCTATCCGGTGGTCAGCGACAGCGTTGACGTGACGCGTGTTTGGTCGGACTTCGCCGCTTTCAAGCTGGTCGGATCCGAGTACCTCAAGCTTGTGGTATCGCAGGCACGGCGGACGTTCGAAATCGACCCCGAGTATTCACGGTTGCCGATCCTGGTGGGTCGCCAGAAACCGGTTGGCCCGCAGCTTATCGACAGGGCCGAAGCCAACTGACCGGAATATCGACTGTCAAGCTTGACGCAGCGGGGCAAGGTCGTGTTTGACGGGGACATGATCCAGATCCGCTCGCTCGTTTTCAACATCCTGTTTTACATCAACATGATCGCGTGGACGATTCTGTTGCTGCCGACTTTGCTGATGCCGAGGATCGTCTTCGGCAGGGCAGCCGTGCTGTGGGTCCGGTCGTCGTTCTGGCTCCTCAAGATCATCTGCGGCACGAGCTATGAAATCCGTGGTCAGGAGAAGCTGCCATCCGGCGGATTCCTGGTCGGCTGCAAACATCAGTCGATGTGGGAAACCCTGGCCCTGTTCCTTGTGTTCAAGGACCCTGCTTTCGTTCTGAAAAGTGAATTGCGATGGGTGCCGCTGTATGGCTGGTATACGTGGAAACAAGGGTCGATCGCCATCAATCGCAAAGGCGGCGCCGCAACGCTGGCGTCAATGAACCGCCAAGCGCGGGCCGAGGCCGCCGCGGGCCGCCAGATCGTGATCTTTCCGGAAGGAACTCGGACCACCCCCGGTGCTCCGCCAGCCTACAAGTATGGCATTGTCCATATGTACGACCAGATGAAGGTGACTTGCGTGCCGGTTGGCCTCAACTCTGGCGTGTTCTGGCCGCGGCGAAGGTTCCTGCGTTATCCCGGCACAATTGTTATCGAGATTTGCGAGCCAATTCCGCCCGGCCTTGAACGAGATGTCTTCCAGTCGGTTCTGAAAGAGCGGATCGAGACATCGTCAGATCAACTCCTCGCGGACGCCAAGGCTCAGTTGGCTGCGTGAGCTTTGGTCAAAGCTGTCATTGCTACTTGACACAACAAACGTCTACGTAATGCTACAAATCTTGAACCACGGATTGTGTACAGGTAATCATGATACCAAGCAGCTGAGCCATTCGCCCAGAGCTTGACGGGGGAATGTCATGAGCAGCATGTTTGCCAATGGGGAGGCTGGCGCGGCGCGGATAGCCCGATCACGGGTAACGCTCCAGATGATTGCGCGGCAGCTTGCGGTTTCGACCGCTACGGTATCACTGGCACTGCGTGACAGCCCGCTGGTGGCGGACTCCACCAAGCGCAAGGTCAAGAAGACTGCTTGCGACCTCGGATATACCTACAATCGCAGCGCGGCAGCGCTCAGGATGGCGCGTACCAACATCATTGCCGTCGCACTGCACAACATCCTCAATCCCTACTTCGCGGAAATCCTGTCGGCCATCGAACAACGCGCTATCGAAAATGGCCGGACGGTCATGTTCGGAAGTTGTGCAGGTGATAGCGACCGCCAGGAGCGGGTGCTGACGACGCTGCGTGAATATCGTCCAGACGGGCTGCTGTTCTGCCCCACGGTCGATACCAAGAGTGAGGATCTTGATCATCTGATCGCGTCCGGAATTCCGGTTGTTCAGATCGTGCGCGAGATCGAGGATACCGGTTTTGATTTCGTTGGCGTCGATGACGAAAAGGCGGCCGTGCTGGCGGTCGACCATCTGCTTGCCCTCGGGCACAAGCGCATTGCCATGCTCGGTGGCTCGCTTGGTGTATCCACGGGCCGCGCTCGGCATGCGGGCTACTGCAAGGCGCTGCAGGCGGCCGGCATCACGCCTGACACATCGTTGCATGTGCAAGGTGCCGAAACGCGCGAAGCCGGCATCAATGGTGCTCACTGGCTACTTGAGCGCCGCGACAGGCCAACCGCCATCTACTGTTACAACGACCTGACGGCACTTGGGGCCATGGTCGGCATGCGGCAGCAGGCCATCGAGCCCGGCCGGGATGTGTCGATCATCGGCTGTGATGACATTGCCGAAGCAGCGGCCTCGTTCCCGGGTCTGACAACGGTGCGCGGCAATCATGTCGAGATGGTCCACAAGGCTCTCGATGTGATCAACGAACGGATGATCGACCCCACCATGCAGCAAAAGCGGCTCAGGGTCACACCAGCTCTTGTGGTCAGGGGCACGACAGCACGCGCGGCGGCTTGACGCTGCCGTTCTTTCCCCGGATGGTGTTGGCCCATCAACCGCTTCGCGCCGATTGCACATGACAAAACAACCTATCCTGATTGTTGGCCGCCCGATGGGGTATGTGCAGTCGCGGCTCGATGCCGCCTTCAGCGTGCACGAACTGCCAGCTGATCCATCCGGTTTTGCCGCACTGGCCCATGTGCGCGGTGTGGCGATGGCCGGCAATCACCGGCGCATGGACGGTGCCTTGATGGACCAGCTGCCCAAGCTTGAGATCATCGCGAACTTCGGTGTCGGGTATGATTCGATTGATGCCGTGGCCGCAGCCACGCGCGGCATCATCGTCACCAACACGCCCGATGTCCTCACGGAGGAAGTCGCCGATCTGGCGCTTGGCCTGCTGCTTTGCACCGTGCGCCAGCTGCCGCAGTCTGACCGCTATCTCCGGGCGGGCAAATGGCTTGAAAAGGGTTACCCGCTGACAACGTCACTGCGCACCCGCAAGGTCGGCATCGTCGGCCTCGGACGCATCGGCAAGGCGGTGGCCAAACGGCTGGAGGCCTTTGGGGTGTCGATCTGCTACCATGGCCGTAGCCGCCAGAGCGATGTCGCATATCGCTACTATCCGTCCCTGGTCAAGATGGCCGAGGATGTGGACACGCTGGTCAGCGTGGCGCCGGGCGGCGACTCCACCCGGCACATGATCAATGCCGAGGTGCTTCACGCACTGGGGCCTGATGGCATCGTGGTCAATGTCGGGCGCGGTTCGGTTGTCGATGAGCAGGCTCTTGTCACCGCGTTGCGTGACAAGGTGATCCTGTCAGCCGGGCTTGATGTGTTCGATGATGAGCCGAATGTGCCAGCCGAACTCATCGCGATGGACCACATTGTGCTGTTGCCGCATGTTGGCTCCGCCACCGTGCACACGCGTGAAGGCATGGGGCAATTGCAGGTGGACAATCTGGTGGGTTGGTTTGCGGGCAAGGGGCCCGTGACGCCTGTTGCTGAGACGCCTTGGCCGACGATCTGACCTGCAACGGGAACA
>JBOFFB010000330.1:0-5826 GCA_051648385.1 Allobosea sp. | reverse complement strand
CCTCACCGCCATTGAAGTTGAGGTCGTAGACGTTCTCGACGCCCTGCACGTACATGGCGAGGCGTTCCAGCCCGTAGGTCAGCTCGCCCGCCACTGGCGAACACTCGAAGCCGGCGACTTGCTGGAAGTAGGTGAACTGCGAGACTTCCATGCCGTCGCACCAGCATTCCCAGCCAAGGCCCCATGCGCCCAGCGTCGGGCTTTCCCAGTCGTCCTCGACGAAGCGCACATCATGCAGCGCAAGGTCGACGCCGATGGCGGCCAAGCTATCGAGGTAAAGCTGCTGCAGATCCGGCGGGCTTGGCTTCAGGATCACCTGGAACTGGTAATAGTGCTGCAAACGGTTGGGGTTCTCGCCATAACGGCCATCCTTGGGGCGGCGCGAGGGCTGCACATAGGCGGCCTTCCACGGGCGCGGCCCAAGCGCACGCAAGGTCGTGGCCGGGTGGAACGTGCCGGCACCCACTTCCATGTCATAGGGCTGCAGGATGACGCAGCCACGCTCCGCCCAGAACTGCTGGAGCTTCAGCAGCAGCCCCTGGAAGGAGCGTGTCGGGTCCATGGCGGGGTTTGCAGTCATGAATCTTACTTAAGTCATTAAAACGAGAAATCACAATTCTGAAAAGCACGCGGATCATCCGCGCTAAGTCCATTTGCCTCGCCAATGGTTTCTTTTCGGCATTTTATCTTTCTGCATCCATTTTTCCATCTCTTCAAACTCATGATAGATGGCTCTGTTATTCAACCGCGCTCGGAGTGCGGAAATGTAGGGCGACCCGTTTTTCCAGTATCGTATCACTGATGTACGGTTCCACATTCGGTACATATCGAAATCAATGATACCCTTTTGAATGGCGATTGAGATCAACTCGAAATCATTCAACGTGATCCTGATGGATTGCGCTTCTTCCGTGCCCTCGTTTTCAGCATCAGCCCACTTGGCCAACCCGCCGGATTGTTTCGCCAGTTCGATGAATTGTTTTCGCGCCTTGATCATGTCCTGATCGCGCTCGGTATTTGCCAAGTGGTCCAACGTTGCTCGGCGTCGCGCCAGCGCGCGTTGGGTAACGATACCCCATACTGCAACAACAGCTGCAATTAGGCCTATCAAAAGAGTGGCTCCAACGGAGGTTGGAGCCACAAAAAATTGTTGAATTGCAGCAAGCATAAATTCAGCCGAGGACTGTCAATCCGCCCCAGCCTTCTCTCATTGTCTTCATCATGGCCAAACTCCCAGCATTCGGTGAAGCGCATACCCGAAATCAGATGTAAAGCAGATATCGGTCTAAACTCCGTTTCATATGACGTTGTCATCTTCTGAAATCAAGCCACGGTGTTGTTACAAGCGAATTTCGCGACTCAATAATGCTCCTCTTGCCAAGCTTAAATCCCGCCAGTCACGCCCTTCGGCGGTGTCATCTCGTCCGGCACGAAGAAGTCGGGCGCGAGCGGCTTCGATGGGTCAACGCGATACTGCAGGAAGTCGGTGACGCCTTCGCTGGCAAGGAACGAGTCATCGATCAGGAAATTGCCGCTGAACTCGCGTGCGGTCTTGCAGAAGATGGCATGGGCCGCGTCCGCCATGATCTCCGGTGTGCGGCTCATCTGCATCAGAGCATCGCCAACCACATACTTGATGGCGCTGGTGGCGATGGTCGTGCGCGGCCAGAGCGCGTTGACCGCGATGCCGTGGCGGCGGAACTCACCGGCGAAGCCGAGCACGCACATGCTCATGCCATACTTCGCCATGGTGTAGGCGACATGGGGTGAAAACCACTTTTCCTTCATGTCGAGCGGCGGCGACAGCATCAGCACATGTGGGTTCGACGCCTTCGCGAGATGCGGCATGGCGTGCTTGGTCGTGACGAACGTGCCGCGCGTGTTGACCCCGTGCATCAGGTCATAGCGCTTCATGTCGGTGCTGGCCGTGTCCGTCAGCTGGATGGCAGAGGCGTTGTTGACGAGGATGTCGATGCCGCCAAAGGTTTCCACCGTCTTGGCAATCGCTGCCGCGACCTGATCCTCTTCGCGCACATCCATCTGGATTGGCAGCGCCTTGCCGCCAGCCGCCTCGATCTCGCGGGCGGACTCGTGAATGGTGCCAGGCAGCTTGGCGTGTGGATCGGAGGTTTTTGCCGCAATCACGACATTGGCCCCGTCACGCGCGCAACGCAGCGCGATGGCGAGGCCGATGCCGCGCGAGCCGCCAGTGACGAAGACAGTCTTGTGCTTCAGTGGTGCGGTGGTCATGACGTGTTCTCCTCGTAAGCTGCGGTGAAACGGGTCGGCTGGCTGCCGTCATCGTCGGTGAAATGATAGTCGCGCGCCACGTCGGCAGCGTGCAAGATCTGGCCGGCGAAGCGCGCCACGTCGGGATCGGCTGCCAGCGCCGCGACGGCGCGTCCGGCATAGCGCGGCGTTTCGGTCGCTTCCTCTGCCTGCCCGGCGTCGACAACGCGTTCGGTGCGAACGAAGCCCGGCGACAGTGCCAGCGAGGTCACGCCGTGAGGTTTGAGGTCATGCGCCATGGCGAGCGCGAGGCGGTTCATCGAGGCTTTCGCCACATCATAGACCACGTCGCCGAGATAACCCGGCCCCGTGTCGAAGCTGACGGAAACGATCAGGCCCCGCTTCGCCGACACCATGGCCGGTGCTACCGCGCGGGACGTGAGGTAGGCGGCGTAAAGTCCGCTTTCGAGCGCGTGACCGAGCGAGGCCGCACCACGCCGCCAGAACGCGGTGCCAAACTGTGCACCATCGGCATGACGGGTGCCATCAAACCCTTCATTGCCGCCCCAGACGGCGTTGACCAGTACGTCAATGCGGCCAAAGCGGCGCAAGGCCCATGCGACGAGTGTATCGACCTCGCGCTCCTTGGTATGGTCGCAGACATAGTGATGGCCGCGTCCACCAGCACCGTCGACTTCGCGGGCGGTGTCTTCGATGACTTCCGGGCGGCCATCGGTGCGATAGCCGGTCTCGGTCGAACGGGCGCTGACGATCACTGTCGCACCCGCCTCGCCGAGCGCCCGCGCCACACCGCGCCCGACGCCGCGCGAGGCACCTGCGACAAGACAGACGCTGTTGGCAAGGGCGGTCACGCGGGTAGCGCGGTCAACTCGCCAGCGCCAATGGCGCGTCGTGCACGGAGGCAGCCCCGCCCGTCACAGTGACCTCAAGCCCATGGGCTGCGGTCAGCAGGTTCTCGGCAAAGAAGCGCGCGATGGCGATCCTCCCCGCATGGGCCGGGCTCGTGTGGCCAGAGGCGATAGCCTTGTCGGCGGCAAGTGCGAGTTCGCAAAGTCCCGCGGCACCCTGCGCCAGGCCGAAGAGGCGCAGATAAGGCGTGGCTCCCGCCAGTGCATCATCGGGGCGATTGCCCTTCATCGCGCCTTCGATCCAGCTTGTGGCACGATCCAGGCTCTCGGCGGCATCGCGCAGGCGCGCGGCGCTCTGGCCGAAACCCGGATTGCGGCAAGCCATCACCGCAGCTTGCGTCTTGCGAATCCGGGCGATGGCGGCACGCACGGTTGCGCCGCCACTGAGTGGCAGCTTGCGCTGCACAAGATCAATCGCCTGGATGCCGTTGGTTCCCTCATAAATGGTGAGGATGCGCGCATCGCGCATGTGCTGGGCCGCGCCCGTCTCCTCCACAAAGCCCATGCCGCCATGGACCTGCACGCCGATGGAAGCGACCTCGACGCCGATATCTGTCGAGAAGGCCTTGGCCACGGGCGTCAGCAGCGCGCCCATCTCGGCAGCGGCCTTCCTTGCGGCAGGGTCGGCCACGTGATGAGCCCGGTCCAGTTCGGCAGCGGTGAGGTAACAGATGGCGCGCGAGGCATTGGTCAGCGCCAGCATGGTCATCAGGTTGCGGCGCACATCGGCGTGGTCGATGATCGGGCTCATGCCGTCACCTGCAAAGCCGGGCGAACGGCCCTGCTTGCGCTCATTGGCATACCACAAGGCCTGCTGATAGGCGCGGTCGGCAATGGCAACACCCTGGATGCCGACGCCGAGGCGGGCATTGTTCATCATCGTGAACATGCAGGCGAGGCCACGGTTTTCCTCGCCGATCAGGTAGCCCACCGCGCCGCCATTGTCGCCGAACACCATCGTGCAGGTCGGCGAGCCATGGATGCCGAGCTTGTGCTCGATGCCCGAGCAGCGCACATCGTTGCGGCTACCCAAGCTGCCATCGGCATTGACCATGAACTTGGGCACCAGGAACAACGAGATGCCGCGTGTTCCCGCCGGTGCATCTGGCAGGCGGGCCAGCACCAGA
The DNA here is from genome assembly GCA_051648385.1 of Allobosea sp. GTDB lineage: Bacteria > Pseudomonadota > Alphaproteobacteria > Rhizobiales > Beijerinckiaceae > Allobosea. The sequence continues at coordinate 1,541 of JBOFFB010000330.1, read as the reverse complement.
TGAACGATGTTGTCGGTCAGGTCATGCTCGCCATAGGTGATGTAGATCTTCTGGCCGGTGATGAGATAAGTGCCATCGGGTGCGCGCTCGGCCTTGGTGCGCAGGGCGTTGAGGTCGGAGCCTGCCTGAGGTTCGGTCAGGTTCATGGTACCCATCCAGGCACCCGAGACCAGCTTTTCGAGATAGGTATCCTTGAGGTGTTGCGCACCATGCACTGTCAGCGCTTCGATGGCACCGCAAGTCAGCAGCGGGCCGAGCGCGAACGCAAGCGAGGCGGCATTCCACATCTCGAGGCAGGGCGCATTGATCAGCGCCGGAAGGCCCTGTCCGCCAAATTCTTCCTTTGCCGGCAATGCGTTCCAGCCACTTGTCGCCCAGGCGGTGTAAACCTCTTTCCAGCCTTGCGGCATTGTCACGACCCCGTCCTTGAGCGGGGTGCCAAACTTGTCGCCAACTCTGTTGAGCGGCGCGATCTGCCCAGCGGCGAACTTGCCGGCCTCCTCAAGAATTGTACCGACCAGATCTTCGGACAGATCAGGATAGGTGCCGTCGGCAATGGAGCGGTCAAGGCCTGCCACATGTTTCAGCGTGAACAACATTTCATCTACGGGCGGGCGATAGGTCATGGCGATTCCTCCGAAGGGATGCTTCTGTCGGCATCCGTGAGCTTGCGTCGAAGACCAGACCCGGATGTCATGTCTTCTTCATGTCAGATGTTGACGCCATCATGGGCTAAAGCCTACCCAAGCGTCCAGTCCAAGAACGGCGTGCATCCAGTCTTCAAGAGATAGTTCACATATGAACGAACCGACGTCAACCGCTGCCTCGACCCGGTCGACCGCACGTCTTGCTGCAGATGCGAACGGTATCGCGGAGGCTGCACGGCTGTTGGCTGCTGGTGGCCTTGTCGCCCTGCCGACAGAGACGGTCTATGGGCTTGGCGCGGATGCCACGGATGCGCAGGCCGTAGGCCGCATCTATGAGGCCAAGGGTCGACCCGCGTTCAACCCGCTGATCTCGCATCTGCCGGACATGCTTTCGGCCCAGATGCAAGGTTTGTTCAACGCGCCTGCGCTTGCCCTCGCAAAGGCGTTCTGGCCTGGCCCTCTGACGCTGGTTGTGCCCATCTCGCCGTCCTGCACGATCTGTGAACTGGCGCGGGCCGGCCTTTCCACGGTCGGACTGCGTGTGCCCGATCACGAGGCGAGCCGCTCCGTTCTTAGCGCGCTTGGCCGCCCCGTGGCTGCGCCGTCGGCGAATCGCTCCGGGCACATCAGCCCGACCAATGCCGACCATGTGATCAGCGACCTTGGCGGTTTCATCGACGCGGTGCTTGATGCGGGTCCATGTGACATCGGTGTCGAATCGACCATCATCGCCTGCCTTGGCGGTGCACCACGGTTGCTCAGGCCCGGCGGCATCACCCGGGCCGAGATCGAGACGGTGATCGGGCGTGCACTTGTTGATGGCCATGGTAGCGCGGACACGCCGATTGCGCCCGGACAACTTGCCTCCCACTACGCTCCGGAAGCGCGCCTGCG
>JBOFFB010000329.1:0-13639 GCA_051648385.1 Allobosea sp. | reverse complement strand
GCCGCCTGGATCAAGCAGGCCAGGAACACCGGCGAGGAATACATCTCCGTCAGCCTCTCGGCCCCCGAGCTCAACGGGGTGATGTACGGCAACCTCGCGGCAGCGCCCGGCGGCAAGGAGGACGAATACGTCCTGATCTGGAACCGCCGGAACTGATCGAACCGACGGACGCAATCACTCGGCCCCGTCGCAACCCGGCGGGGCCGAAGCCGTGTTTGCTGGCCGCCGGAACGGCGTCAGGGCAGGCACCAGATGTTTGGCATCAGCTTTCGGGCGCCAATCTCGGGCAAGCTCGCGCCCTGCATCAGCACCGCAGGGTGCGCACTCCCCACCAAGGGTCTGTCTGGAATTCCGATGATACGGGCGTCTCGGCCAGGTTCAAGGACGCGGCGGTTCCCCCAAAATTGACGCGGGGCCGGGGAGGGCGGTGCGAACTCGCTTTGGGCATTGCGGCCCCGCGACAATTTCGGCTCCCCCGCGCGCCGCCGCTGGCGGTGGGCTTCGCCCATCCTTGAGCCCGTCCTCGCAGCGTCCCGTGCCGGACCTCTTGTCCAATTCAGGACAAAGAGGAAAACGATCATGTTCATCATCACCATCGAGCAGCAGATCTCTGAGCTCAGGGCTGAACTGGCCCACTGCAACCTCACCAAGCGCGAACGCCGCGACGCCATCAGCGAGCTGGACTGGCTGAAGGAGCAGCAGCGGATCGAGGAGGAAGCAAACTACTTCAGCGCCATCGAGCGCGACGTCGAGCATCTGCCGCCAAGCGCGCAGTTCAGCATCGATCAGCTGCCGCTCTGACGGTGGCCAAGGATGCTTACGACAACGGGAGGCCAGCGACGGTCTCCCGTTTTCATTCGGCATTGCGCAGAGTGCAAAACATATGTATTCTGCAAACTCTAAGGAGAGTCCCATGACAGTCACGCAATTCAAGCAGGTCACGGCGGTCGATGCGGCACGCCGCTTTTCCGAAGTGAACGATGCCGCGTTGAAGGAGCCGGTGGTGCTGACCCGCAACGGCCGTGCGCGGACCGTCCTTCTTTCGGTGGAGACTTTCGAGCGCTTCCTGGCCAATGAGCGCACCGTCTTTCTGGCCAAGGATACACCGCCCGAATTCCTTGATCAGTTGCAAGCACTGGCCGACGCCGACTTTGAACACGCCGGTGTTCCTGAAACCGGTGACCAAAGCGCCGAGTGATGGCTTTGCCTCCCCTTGTCAAACCCGTGCTGCGCGCCGGTGCGGTCTTTCACTATGCCTATCTGTGGCATCGCGAGTTTCTCGCTGGACAGACTGAAGCGCGCAAGGACCGGCCGACCTTGGCCCTTGCGGTTGCCGTCAGCAGCAAGGACGGACGCCACCATGTGCTGGCGTTTACGATCACCCATTCACGGCCGAACAACCCTGAACACGGTGTGCTGTTACCACCGATCACCAAAACGACGCTTGGCCTCGACGACGCCCCATCCTGGGTGATCACTACGGAGGCAGCGCGCTTTGCCTGGCCGGGTCCAGATGTCCGCAAGGCGCCGGGTCATGCTGGCCCGATCTATGGCTTTGTCTCGGAAAAGCTGCTGCAAGCCATCGCCAAATCCTACCTGCGCAACAGGCAGCATGGTGAGGCCGTTTCGTTCGAGCGCTACGACTGAACTGATGCATCGTTCTCGTTGCAGCCTGCCGAAGGTGCCCTGCAGCGTCAGAGTGCCACGCATGATGTTAGTGACGAGACGCAACCAAGCATCGTTCGCGCAAGTTGGTGGCCCTTCGCCAAGAGATCAACGCAAAAGATCAACGCGCGCCTATCGAGCGCTCCTCCCGTCGAGATAGGCCATCAGGGCGACGATCAGGATATTCGTCGCCTTTGTTTTTCGGTCAGCCGCAAAGCGCCTGAGCGCGATGTCGAGTTCATCCGGCAAATGCACATGATGCGGGCGCTCGCCACGCGGCCCAAGCGCCTTGAGCCGCTCCAGCGCTTCGGCGAAGTCATCCGCCGTGACATCTGGTGCATCAGCTTTGGCAACGGCACGTTTGCGCGGCGCACGCGGCTCGGCAGCTGCCACCTGTGATGCTGGTTCGGCTGGCTGATCGGCCACGGCGTCCGGCTGTTGGCGCTCGCCGTAGAAGAGCTTCTCGACAGCGCCGGGTGCATTGAGGTCAAGCTGGACCGGAACAACCGGCAATGCGTCAGGCAATCGGTTCTTGCTCATTCGTCATCTCCTGACTGTTCGCCCGGTTGATCCCCGACTGCTATGAAGAAGCCCGAGCTCCTCCATCACCTCGCGGATGTTGCGCCTGGCCTCGGTGATGCTGCGCTCGCTCGCCCTGGTCGTGGCGAGTGAGCCAAAGCCGCTGACGAAAGTCTTGAAGATGCCGCGCTCGGCGAAGTATGCCGACAGGATCGGCACCTTGGCCTCGAGCAGAAGGCGCTGCACCTCGCGAAGCGCGACCCCGCGCAGGTCGACGATGTTCACGCCGTTCATTACAAGACGATAGGGAGCCATGGCCCGGCCCTGGGCTTTGGCCACAGCACCAAGCGCAGCTGCAGTCCGGATCGCCTGTGCCGCATCGAAGGCACCAACCCGTGCGGGGATGATGATGAGATTGGCTGCATTGGCCGCCACGATCAGGCTCTTGTCGGCGACGCCCGGCACATCGATGATCCGGTCGTCATGGGCGGAGCTCTGACCGAGCAGCGTCGCGAGCTCGGTTTCGTTGGTGGCTCGCGCCACATCGATATTGAGCGGGCGCTCACCCCGTGCGGCAGCCGTCTTGAACCATTGCGACACCGAGCCCTGCGGGTCCGCGTCGATCAGCAGCACATGTCTGCCCTCAGCGGCCAAGGCATCGGCCAGCAGGATGGCGATGGTGGATTTGCCGGATCCGCCCTTGGCGGTGATCAGGGCGAGGATGCGTGACAAGGGCCAGGACCTCCGATCAGTGCAGACCCGCAACCAGAATGCGGGATGACCGCAAAACCGTTCGACACTGTCTCTGGACCACGGGGTTACCGGGATACAGCACTGCCTGCAAGCGGTCTACTGGTATAACATAATGACCGTTCTGGCAAATGCCGGTCATACCGGAAATGGTTATAGCGGTCTCACCAAATGACAGGGATCGATGTTGCCGGTTCTGCGGTATTCTGGTGATCCGGTATTGCGTGACGACCAGATGCCAATCCAATGGCTGAACCGGATTACCGTCTGCCGACCACACGCTCGTGTCCGGCGGAAGGTTGTTATCCGGTCAGTCCATATTCCGGGCGACACGAGACACCCGATCACCGGTTGCAGGTCACACCGGCGAACCGTGTTACGGTCCGACCCACTGGCAGGGAATGCCAATGCGGGTTCTACGGCACTTTGGTGGTCCGGTAGTCCGTGACAACCGCCCGCCGGTGATGCGGTCGAACGGGGAAACACTCTGCCGGTGAAGCCGTCATGTCGGGCAGAAACAAGTTCTCCGGGTCACCCGTATCCACAGCAAACCGGAAATCCCGATGACCGGATGCTGGTCAGACCGGACTACCGTATTGCGGGCCAGCTCAATGACAGGGGTCGATGCTGGCGGTTCTGCGGTGATCCTGAGTTCCGGGATAACCGTTGTGTGGAAATGCGCCGAAACCAGTAAACCGGCATCAGGTCAGCGATAATGCTGGTTGTTTCCAGAGTCCGGTCATCCGGGGTCTCGGGCAAACCGGAAAGCGGTGGAACCGGGTGACGTTCAAATTGTATGACCGGCTGACAGTGGGCACTGAAAGCTCCAACCAGATACCGCCAATCCGGTTCTCCGGTGAGCTGGTGTTCCGGTCAAACCAGATTATGAGATTATCCGCAGCCACACGCTATTCGTATCTAGAACTGTATCAACGCAAAACGGTTTCCCGGTTAAACCATATTCATGTATAGCAATATCACTGTCTAAATTGATCATCTCATAATATACAGGCTCACAGAGCTATCAGTCAGGCATTTGAATATCAGATCTGACAACCCGTAAATTACCATGTGATATTGCCATGCATGTTAAGAGAGAGTTTTAGGGCTTTCTATATTGACAAGATAGCGGTTTGTGGGACAAACCTGCGGCGTTGGTGATGAATGTGGAGGTCGGCATGCGCGTCAAGCGGCATCGCCTGGATCTGGATAATGAGGATCACCGGCTGCTGCTTGCGGCCTCGGCGCGGTTCGGGTTGTCTCAAGCTGAGGTGACGCGGCGGCTGATCAGGGCGGCGCTCAATGTCGGTCCGGCGCTGTCGCGGGACAATGCGGAAACGGTGGCGGAGCTGAGTGCTCAGATCCGCGCCGTTGGCAGGAACCTTGCCCAGGTGGTGAAGGCGATCAACGAGGGGCGGGCGGTGCGGCTTGAGGATGTGCGGCCAATCTTCGAGATTCTGCATCGGCGGATCAGCGCCGTTGATGGCGAGTTGACCGGCATGACCCTGGCCTATGGCAGCGGGCTCAGGCGTGCGGCGAAGCTTGGGACGGTTGAGCTCGAAATGATTGAGCTGAGGTCTGGGGAGCAGCCCGCATGACGTCCGACGAGATCACTGGCTGGGTTGCAACGCTGTCTGCTGCTGCCGATGCCGAGCAGCGTGGTCGGCAGGCGCGGATGGCGGGTGCGGGCGGTTCAGGCTCATTGGGGGGATCGGGCAGCGGTTCGCCGCGTGGCAGCCGTGGTGGGCCTGCTGCGGGCTTTGGGATGGCGTCCTGGCGCGGAGATGAGGTGCAGAGCACCAAGACCGGCAAGGGGCCTCCGCGGATGGGTGCTGTGGGCGGGGGCGGGGCTCGCCGCGGTGTGGGTGGTGGGTCTGGCGGTGTTGGATCATCGCCGCGACTGATCGCGCAGGGCTATGCGCCGGCGGTGGTCAAGCTGATCTCGTTTGCCAGTGGCACGACGCGGGCCACTGCGACTGCGGATTATGTGCTGCGCGAGGATGCGCCGCTGGAAACCCATAAAGGGCTGATCCTGGCCGACCGCGAGGCGGTCGCCGCCGAGATGAAGCGATGGGCGTTTGACTTCGAGCAGCGGGCGAAGAGCCAGGATGCGGCCAGTGTGCGGGTTGCGGTGGCTGGCTTGAAGGATACGCCTGAGGATCGTGCCAAGCTTCAGGAGACAGTCGGTGTGGTGTTCCGTGGCCATGTCCATGCCATGCGCATCGATGCCGTGCGCGACGGATCGATCGAGGCCCGCGTGGTCGCGGTGCTCGCGGGGCGGAATGAAGAGGGCAAGGCTGAGCGTTTGCGGATTGTGGAGCAGCGCATTGGCAGCGTCGATGACGGGTTTTCGGTGCGCGTGTTCGATGCCAAGAGCCAGGCGGCCATTCATGCTCGCGTCGATGCGACTGGCATTGCACCTTACCGTTTGTTCGTGGAGCCCGGCGTGCCGGCGCATGGCCTCGACGGGCTGACGCATCGGTTGCACCAGCTGTCCGATTACGGCGTGGCGGTGCGCTCAGATGGAGGCTTCGTCGGCAATGCCGTCGAGGTGCGGGCGACCGCGCAGGCCTGGAAGGACCAGCTGCGCTCGCAAACGCCGCGCGACACGATGCACCTGATCATCTCGTCAAAAGCGGGCGTCGATCACGAGCGGTTCCGCAATGCCGCGCGAGAATTCCTGCACGGGCAGTTCGGCGATCACAAGTTCATGTTCGCGCTCCACACCGACCGCGAGACCGACGGGCATATCCATGCCCATGCCATCGTCGCGGTCCGTGACGAGAACGGCGTGAAGATCCATCCCAACCGGCAGACATTCGCGGGTTGGCGCGCAGAGTTCGCAATGGCGGCTCAGGCGCATGGGCTGAAGATCGCGGCCACTGGCGCCATGGAGCGGGCGTCGTCGCAGTCCTATGGGCCGCGTGACAAGGCTATCGTCGATGCCGCTGATCGGCCGCGCCCCGGTCGCGAGGATCGTGACATCGCCTATGCCGAACGCCCTGCGAATGCGGCGATGATCGCCAATGCCCGCCGCCGCATCGAGACGGCGCGCACCAACCCGGTCCGAATCCCGATCACCGAGCGGCAGCGGCAGGTGGTCAATGCCAGCCTTGGCGCCTGGTCGCAGATGGCGGAGCAGGAGCCTCAGAACGCGATCGCACTTGGTATGACCGAGCGGCTTAGCCTGTCCTTCGCCGCTGGCCAGGTGCTATCGACTGTGGAACAAACAACCAAGGGTTACCAGAAGGAGGACAGTGCCATGGCGATCACAGCAGCGCGGATGACCTCGGACCTTCAGACCCTCAACAAGCTCGTCAACACGGTCGCGGAGAAACTGCCGCCGGAGAGCCGACTGGCGTTCACGGAGCGCAGCGCCGAGTATCTCGAGATCATGGCCGGGCGGCTCGACCTGCAGCGGCAGAAGGAGCAGGGCGTCCAGAGCATCAGCCCGGATGCTGTGGTCAGCCTCGCAGGAACGGCTGCAAACCGGCTTGTGCAGGAGGCAAGGGCGGTTGCGGCCAAGGAGGCGCGTGAGGCCGAGCAGGCGCGTGCGGCGCTGGTCGATCAGCAGACGGGCCGGAACAGCGATCCGGCGCGGACCGCAGCGGAGTCCCTGTCTGACCGGGCGATCAATCAGCGGGTCGAGGGTGAGCTGCAGGATCGAGCGGCACGCGAGCGCGCCCAGGCGGTAGAGGCTGCCCGAGCCACACGGCAGATTGAGGCGAAGCCGACGCAGGCGATCCCGACCGATGGCAACAGTCCTGAAGCGATCCGCGAACTCCGGGAGCGGCAGGAGCAGGTCCGCAAGGACATCGAGCGCGAGCAGGATGTGGCGAAGCAGAAAGACGGGCCAGCGCGGACGAAGCCGCAGTCATGAGTTATTCTGCTGGTTCAGGCCCTGATGTAGAATGCACGCAATGGGATTTGATCTCTACCGGTGTCGATTTCATGGATGAAGCCAACGCGGATCTTGATGTGCTTGCCGCCCGGCTCTTCGCCAGCGGTAGATTTCGTGTGCAGCGACGTCTTGACCGACGCACTATCATCACTGCGCCCGACGATACGCCAACGAAGCTTGGGTTGTTCGTCGACGTGGAAACAACTGGCCTTGACCTTAAAAAGGATGAGGTAATTGAACTGGCGATGGTGCCGTTTACGTACGGTCTTGATGGCCGCATTTTTGAGATCCGACCATCCTATCAAAGCTTCCGGGAGCCGTCCTTGCCGATCGCCCCGGCGGTCACTGCAATTACCGGCATAACCGACGCTATGGTGGCCGGCCAGCGCATCGATCTGGCGGAAGTCGTGTCCGTCGCGACCAGTGCAGATCTGATCGTCGCTCACAATGCTGCATTTGATCGGCAGTTTGTAGAGCGGCTTAGCGAGGTCTTCGTCGCCAAGCCATGGGCCTGCTCAATGACGCAGGTAGATTGGATCGGCGAAGGTCACGAAGGAACCAAGCTCGCATACCTCGCCGCTGGCGCGGGCTTTTTCTACGATCGCCACCGGGCCGAGAATGACTGCCTCGCCGCCATCGAGTTGCTTGCCTCGCCCCTTCCAAAGTCCGGCGTCACCGCTATGGCGCGTCTGCTCGAGTGCGCACGGCAGCAAAGCTGGCGGATTTGGGCCGAGAATGCGCCCTTCGAACTCAAAGATGTGCTGAAGGCCCGGGGCTACCGATGGAACGGTGAGAGCAGCGCGGGTCCGCGCGCTTGGTATATCGATACCGACCAGCCGCAGCGGGACTCGGAAATCGAATACTTGCGCAAGGAAATATACCGGCGCCACGTTGACCCAGTTGTTCAAAGAATGGATGCGTACAACAGATATTCGGATCGCCGGTAGGGGCGTCTTCACCGAGTGGGGCAGGGGAATGGGCACAGGTGCATATCTCAAGGTTACAGCTCGTCAATTTTCGCAACTTCAGTCGCGCAAACGTCGTGTTCCGCAAAGGTGTGAACACGATCATCGGCGAAAACGGCTCCGGCAAGACGAACCTCTTCCGGGCGGTCCGGTTGCTGCTCGATGAAACCCTGCTGAGGATGGCCTACAAGCTCGACGAGAAAGACTTCCACCGCGGTTTGGGAGATTGGCGTGGTCACTGGATCATCATCAGTCTTGAGTTCGACGAGGTATCCCAGGACGAGGCGATTCAATCACTCTTCCTACATGGCACCGGCAACATCTCCGATGGCTCGATTGGGAAAGCCACCTATAACCTCATATTCCGACCCAAAGCTGCCGTTAGACGTAGTCTTGGCGAGTTGAAGGCTGGCGACACGCTCGAGCTCGCAAGCCTTCGCACGAAGATCAGCATCTCTGACTATGAAACCATCTTCACGGGCAAAAGTACCGCCGACTTTCTCACGCCCGCGACCTACAAAGCGCTGGTCGGAGATTTCGATGCCATTAGTTTCCCCAGCGAACTGAGCCATCCGGAGATTGGTGGCACCATTCCTGGGATGTTATCAATCTCGCGCGAGGTCAGCTTCACATTCGTTCAGGCGCTTCGCGACGTGGTGGCGGACTTCCAGAATAACCGAACCAATCCGCTACTCACCCTACTGAAGGGCAAGAGCGGCGAGATCGACCCAGCCAGCTTCTTGCCAATTAGCGGTCTGGTGAAGAACCTTAATAGCGCGATTGAACAGCTTCCCGACGTAGGAACAATTCGCGCCGACATCCGGGAGACAATCATTGACGCGGCCGGGGAGACCTACTCCCCTCGCTCACTCTCGATCCGCTCGGACCTGTCAGACGAAGCCGATCGACTGTTCCAGTCGCTCAAACTCTTCGTAGGCGAGTCAGAAGAGGGATATGAAGGTGCCATCCACGAGCTCAGCCTTGGTGGCGCAAACTTGATCTACCTCACCTTGAAGCTGCTTGAATTCAAATATCAAAAGCAAAAGGAATCGTTTGCCAATTTCCTCGTAATCGAGGAGCCGGAAGCCCATATCCACACCCACATCCAGAAAACGCTCTTTGATCGCCTGAACTACAATGACACACAGGTGATCTACTCCACACACTCGACTCATATCTCGGAAGTGAGCAACGTCGAGAATATCAACATCCTGGGGCGTCGAGGCGGGTGCTGTGAGGTCTTCCAGCCATCAGTCGGTCTCGACCGAAATCAGATCGGCAATATCCAGCGCTATCTTGACGCTGTTCGCAGCAACCTCCTTTTCGCAAAGAGCATTCTGCTGGTGGAGGGCGATGCGGAGGAGATCCTGCTCCCAATTCTCGTGAAGCAGGTATTTGGTCTCAGCCTGGACGAGCTCGGCATTAGTCTTGTCAACATCCGCAGCACTGGCTTTGAGAACGTCGCGATCCTCTTCCATGATCTGCGCATTCAGAAACGGTGCGCAATCATTACCGACCTTGATCGTGCCTTCACCTCTACAGATCCTGACCCTCTGGATACCGATGAGCTCTTAAAAACCAAAAAGAAAGCGCTCGCCTCGCAAACGGCGGGTGTCAGACGACAAGCCGCACTCACGCAGCTGTGCAACGGCAACAAGTGGCTATCAACCCACTATGCCACCCACACGTTTGAGGTCGATTTCGTTGCCGCTGGCAATGCCAAGATGATCTCGGCGGTCATCGGCGATGTCTATAAAGACCCTGCAACGGTCGCAGCATCAAGGCTCGAACTGGAATCTGGCGATATTGGCCGGTTCGGCAGCCGAGTGCTCACCATGGCGAGCTATGCTGGTAAGGGGTGGTTCGCCATCCTGGTTGGCCGTTCGGTCACCCCAGACACTGTGATACCCAAATACATCCTCGCTGCCATCTTCCAGGCCTGTCAGCCCATCAGCACCGAGATATGGACGAGTGTTCTAACTTACAGGCTTGCGAAGATTGAGAAGAAGTCCAGCACGTCAGCTTCGCCGGACGTAGTGCAGATGCGTAACGAGGTCGCAAAGTTTCGGAGGGGCGAACTGAGCTTTCAGGACATTCGTGCAGCGATGCTGGCCGCTTTTCCCGCGGACGCGATCAATGCGATCTTAGCGGACCTGTAATGTTCATTTGGGAGAAGGACGACCTCAACCCTGCTCAAGAAGCTGCTATCAACGAACCGGGGAGTGTTTTCTTGGTTGCGTGCCCCGGTAGTGGCAAGACGAGGACACTGACCTACAAAATCGCGCGCCAGCTGTCCCAGCTTCGATCTGAAAAGAAGCGCGTCGTCGCGATAACCTACACACATCGCGCCGCTGATGAGATCCATGAGCGCATCGAGCAGCTAGGCGTTGACACGAGCCAGCTCTGGATCGGTACAATCCATGCCTTTTGCCTCGAATGGATTCTCAAGCCCTACGGCCTTTACCATCCGGCTCTCCGGCATGGCTTCCGCATCATCAACGCTCACGACACCGAACGCCTGCACGAGGAGCTGTGTGCAAAGGTTCAGGGCGAGAGGCTGACCACCTTCGACTGCGGCTACTATTTTCGAATCAACGGTTATGTACTCACCTGTCCTGCAAGTGCGAAACATGTCGCCGTCAGCGCGCTGCTTAAGGATTATTGGAAGACGCTTCACGCTAACCGCCAGCTCGATTTCGAGCTGATTCTGTACTACGCCCATCAGCTCATCAAAAGCCATCCTAGCATCGCCAGCCTCCTCAGTTCGATCTTCTCAAGTGTTCTCGTTGATGAGTTTCAGGACACGCGAGAGATTCAATATGCGATCCTTTCGGCGATCCTGAAGGCTGGTAAAGGGTCTGTCACCGCTTTCGTCGTCGGTGATCCAAACCAAGCAATTTACGGCTCTCTTGGAGGATATGCCATCCCGGCCGCAGAGCTTGGCCAGCAATGCGGGCTGGCATTCAAAGAGATGGAGCTTTCAGATAACTTCCGATCATCGTCGCGCATCGTCACCTATTTTGGAAAATTCAACGTCTTCAATTCCAAGAGCGATGCTGTGGGGGAGGGCAGAAATTTTGCCAGCCTCATCTCCTACGACTGCGATACCCAACGCAATGCGCTTGAGACTGAGCTCGTCAGGTTGATCCGATACAACGTCGAGATTGCTGGTATTGCACCGCACGAAATCTGCATCGTTGCCCCATGGTGGGTTCACCTCGCCAGCATGACACGTCGATTGGCTGCTGTTCTGCCCGACTATAACTTCGACGGACCCGGTATGGTGCCGTTCGCACGGGACATCGACAACTTCTGGTATAAGCTGTCACGCATCATCCTCACCGAGGCCTCACCACAGCTGTACATCCGACGTACGCGGTGGGCGGGCGAGGTTATCGCCGCTCTTGTCGACGCTGGCATCAATGCTGAAAACCTCGAACGCAAGTCACTGCTGCGTGCATGCAATGCCATTGCAGTTGATGAAACCGACGGTCTGACATTTCTGCGAGCATTTTTCGATCAGCTCTTTGTCGCGCTTGGTATCGAATGGCGCACCAATCCGTCGCTGCAGGAACATCACGAAGCTTTCTTCGAGTCTTCGCAGCGACGGATCGATCGGTTGGTCAACGAAGGATCTTCGGCTATCTCTGAAGTCGCGATGTTTCGGAAGGTTTTTGCCAGTCGCAAGGGCATTACGATTTCGACCATTCACGGCGTCAAAGGGGCGGAGTACGATACTGTGATCGCCTATGGCTTACTGCAGGGCATGGTCCCGCATTTCAGCGAAGTGGAACAGATCGAGACAGCAAAAAAACTTCTCTACGTAGTGTGCTCGCGGGCACGTAAAAATCTGCATCTCCTGTCGGAGCGAGGGCGTAGCCGAGGCTCGAGGGGCGACTACCAGCCAACTGAGGTACTTCGAGACTGCGCATTTCACTATGAAGAAGTGCCTAGATTACCTCAGGGGTAGGTTCTTTTTGTAACTTATCAGGAGGCGGGATGTCGTCGTCGCCGAACCCTTCATGCAGCGTTGCAATCTGCTGGAGTTGTTCGAGGAGATCGCGCTGCTTGCCGTCCTCAGGCAGACCCTCCATGACCCTCCTGAACGCCGCCGCGCCAGCGTCAATCTGCGACGCCAATGCAGCTTCGATCGGAACGCTGCGGTCCGGGGGAACTGAGTCCAAGGGTGCGGCGCTGTCATCTGGTCCAACCGTGGTGTGATCTCGTGCCGGCGGCTCCGATCCTTTAATAAAGATTTGGCCGACAGCCGCCGAAGATTGCAGTTGAGCCGACATCTCGTCGTTAGACAACGACACGAAACCATTCTGTGAAATGGATTTGGTGGTTGTCGGAGCCGCTGCGCCTACCGCAGCCGTCAGAGCGACGGACGCCGGTCGATTTGTTGCCTCCGACACAGGCACTAGGTCCGCATACGGCTCCAGCTCCGGCACATTCACGGACTTGAACCGCACCTGCTCCAGCGCCTGCCTGTAGGGCCGGTCATCGTGATAGATCACGCGCTCGAGCTCGAATGGCGGCGCGCTCGAGACCAGCAGGATGATCTTGTGCGGGTCCATCTGGCGCAGCTGCTGGGGCGTGCGCAGCGGGACGGCGTCATAGTCGGTGTTGATGGTCTTCTGGCCAAGGATGCCGCCGCGGCGGAGCGAAGCGCGTCTGATCTCGATCGTCGTTTCGCCGAGCATCTTGGAGAGGTATTCGGAGTTGTCGAGGTTGTCGATGCGGATGTAGAGCTGTGTGGCGCAGGCGGACACTGTCGTCTCGCGCACCGCCTTGCCGTAGACCTCGTCGAGTTGGCTGAGATTCTGCAGGACGATCACCACCCGAAAGCCGTATCCCGCATTGATGGTGAGCTTCGAAACAAGGTCATCCATGCGGCCGAGCTGCCGGAATTCGTCGATGAGGAAGAGGACCTGATGCGGCTCGTCCTTTTTGGGTGGTGCCATCATCAGCACGTCGTGGATCTGCTGGACGAGGATGTTGAGAAGTGGCCGGAAGGCATCGAGTTGCGCCACCGAACAGCCGATGAAGATCGACATGCGCTTGCGGCGCAGCTCCCGGATATCGAAGTCGGAGGTTTCGGTGGCTGCCGCGACCAGCCGGTTGTTCCAGGGGTTGAGCGCTATGTTGAGGTTGAACACCGCCGAGTTGCGGGTCTCGGATTCCAGCGCGATGTACTGGTTGAAGGCATCGACCACCCAGGAGGGCAGGTGGTTGCGTTCCGTCAGCACGATGCTCTTGAGATAGATCGAGATGTCCTTGCCGGAGACCAGCATCCTAGCGACCGAGCGCAGGTGCCGGGCGTTCTCACATAATGGCGAGGTCAGCACGTAGCCGATCATGGCGGCGAGCAGCAGGCGGGCGGATTTCCCCCAGACCTCACCGGGTGTGTCCGGCACGATGAAGCCTGCAACCACGAGCGCGTCGGTCGGCATGGTCTCGTCGCGCCGGATGAACTCCAAGGGATTGTAGCGGTGCGAGCGCAGTTCGCCGGGATTGAAGAGGTAGACCTTGTCGCCCGCCGCCGCGCGATAGGCGCCGAAGATGGCGAAATTCTCCTTCTTCGGATCGAAGAACACGGCTGAGCCGTCCCACATGATGCCGTTCGGTCCGATGAAGCTCTGGCCCTTGCCCGACCGCGTCGGGCCGACGACGAGGACATGGCCGGGCTCGTCCGAAGTGATGGTGGCCCCGGCCAGCCTCCCCAAGATCAGGCCCCGGCGCGTAGTCAGCCTTCGCTTCTCGGCATCGAGGATCGAACCGAACTTTGCCTCGCCATAGGGCTTCAGGGGTCTCAACACGTGGGCCGCGATGGCAAGAC
>JBOFFB010000328.1:0-24836 GCA_051648385.1 Allobosea sp. | reverse complement strand
GCCGATCCGGACAGCGATGTTGTTCGAGAGCAGCGCGGGCGACAAGGCGCTGCGCACCACGATCCAGCCTGCGATTGCGGCAACGCTGACGATGCCCAAGCCGCTCAAGGGGCCCGTCATCACGCGCGGCAGCAGCGCCATCACCGTGAGCAGGCCGATCAGTTCTGGCCACCTCAGGGCAGGGACACGACATGCCGAACGCCAGTCGTTGCGGGCGATCCATTCCCGCCCGATCCAGAAGCCGAGCAGCAGCGCCTCGATCCGGAACGCCCAAGCGAGGCTTGTCTGCCAGGGTCGCAGGAAGAACAGGCCGATGAAGAGGACCGCGAGTGTCAGGACTCGCAGGACCGGAACCGGAATCAGGAACAGTGCCGGCGCGACCAGATAGAACTGCAGCTCAAGCGCGAGCGACCAGGTATGGTGCAGAAGGTTGCCGCTGCCGCAGCCATTTGCGCCCGCGAAGCACCGCCCGAAATGCCCGTTCGCCGTGAAGGTGAAGGCGCTCGCGAGATCGGCCCAAGGGAGAGTAAACTGCGGTCGTGCAAGGGCCACGACGCCCATCAAAGTCAGCATGAACCAGGCCAGCGGGACGATCCGAGCGAGCCGCCGGATGTAGAAGACAATCGCCGCGCTTCCGAACGCGCCCGACCGGTGATGCAAGTTCTGTAAGGACAGTGCGACGACGAAGCCGGAGATGGCGAAGAACAGATCGACCCCGACGCCGAGCGCCGGGACGGCGAGCCAGGACGCGCCCTCCCCTGCCCGGCCAAGGAAGAACGGTGCATGCGACAGGCAGACCATCAATGCAGCGACACCCCGCAGGATATCCAGATTAACCAGCCGGTCCTCCGCGCCCGGCACTCCCGGAGGTGATTGAGCGCTCGACATCATAAGGTCATTATAATATACTGCTGAACACATGTCAGGCCTTCGTTCGACCCTTTCCGTGATGGTCGCCGGGCTCGCTTGCGGAGCGCCGGGGGAGACGCTCGGGCAAACAGCAGGACAGTTCGACTGGCGCGACATCACCTATGCGGACCTGCGCCTGCCGAACGAAGCGGCGCGGCCCTATGCCGAGATCTGGACCGACAGGCTCAGCGCCAACAATGCGCATTATGCGCGCGCCGGCGACACACGGTTCGCCGCAGGCAATGCGCCGGCGGTCGCCTCCGCCTTCGTGGTCCGCTCGCCGACCAGGATCGTCGTCCTCTCGGTTTTCAATGCCGTCAGCGCCTGCAAGACCGTCCGGCATGATGAACGACACAAGGTCACGGTGAAACGCTGCCCGATGCGGCTCGCGATCTACGATCAGGGCCAGGGCGGAGGAGCTGGCAGCGTGCTCGATGCCGGCGAAGGCTGTTTCCTGGAATTCGGGGACCCGCGCCGCGCCTTCACCTCGGACCGGGAGGCCGGTTCCTACGCCGCCTACGACATCGCCACCCGCACCATCCGCACCGGCCTGGTGATTGGTGGACAGGCCGTTGCGGGCTGTGATCTCGCCATTCCCATTCCGCGCGGCAGCTGATGCGCCAAGGCCCTTTCGGGAGGCAAAACCATGTTGGAAGAACTCATGACCTGGCATTCCACCGAACGCTCATCTCGTCTGGTTCGGCAGTTCTCTTCCGTTGGGCTGGCAGCATGCCGCAGGAGCCGGCACCCGGTCCAAGGCTGCCCTTGCGGCGCGCCTCAAGGCGCGGCCTTGACCGCGATCCGTCCTCCCGCGGCGGGCGCTGCCCGGCCCCTCAACGGAAGGAGAACCGCCATGTGCCTCATCACCCTCGCCACCTGCGCCCTGCTCGCCGCCATGCCGCCTCCCGCCGCCGCCCAGGCGCTCGATCTCGAGCGCGGCGACTATGTGGTGAAGGAGTATCCCTGCACCGAAGCGCCTTCGCCCGCGATCCTCAGCTTCGACGGTCGCCAGTTCGGCAACAAGGGGGTGCAGTGCACGCTTCAGGACGCTGGCCGAGCCGGAGACAGCTATGCCGTCACCTGTATGGAGGGCGGCGACGCCAGCACCCGCGAAACCCAAAGATGGACTTATCGGCGGATCGACCGGCGCTCCTTCTCCGTCAACGGCGCGGTCTTCCGCTTCTGCCCGGTGCAGCGATGAGACGCCGTGTCGTAGTGTTCACCGTTGCGGCGATGGGCTGTTTCGCGGCGGTTCCGGCGAGCGCCAATGGTTACACGCGAGATGCGCAATCCTGTGACCTCAACCAGCGCACCCGTCTGACCGATCTCTGCCCCAATAGTTTCGGGCTGCCGACTTACGGCTCAACTCAGGATATCATGGCGCGCAATCCCAACATCGCCGGCATGATCGTCGATTCCGCCAACCGCTACGGCGTCGATCCGCGCCTGGCGCTCGCAGTCTCGGCTCATGAAGGCGCCATGTCAGCCTGTGCCGGGTCCCCCACCGGAGTTCAAGGCCCGATGCAGCTGACGCAAGCGACGGGGCGCGGCTACGGCATGGACCGCGGCATCGTCTCCGACAACATCAATGGTGGGATGCTCACCTTGCGCGACGCCATCCGGAGCTGCGGAGGCGACCAGAACATCCGCTGTCTCGCCGACCGCTACAACGGCAGCACGGAGGGCCAGCGGCAAAACTGGACCAACGACGTGACGCGTCGTCTCGCTTCCCTCAATCAGGCGGGTCAGGCAGCTCCGACAGGCTGCGACGGTCAGGCTCAATGCATCATGGGGCCGGGAGATTTTCCGGGTGGCCGCACGCCTGTGGCGGCGACGCCCCCTGCCCCCGCGTCTACGGATGTCGTGGTGGGCGTCGGTCAGGTCTGAGGATGTGGATGGTGAAGCGACCGGATGAGCGAACGCGGCGTGAAGAAAGGCCCTGAATCATGATGACGGCGGGAGATGTTTGGCCATGGATCGGGACGGTGGTTGCCGGCGTCGCGCTCGTGGTGGCCGCCGCCATCGCCTGGCTCGCAATCCTGCGCTGGCTGATCGTCATTGTGCCGGCGATCGTTCTGGTCAGCTTTGCCTTCGCGCCGGAGCTGCAGTTGAGGTTCACGGCGACACTGCTCGGGGCATTGGCGCTCCTTATCTGCCGC
Source organism: Allobosea sp. (assembly GCA_051648385.1). Classification (GTDB taxonomy): domain Bacteria; phylum Pseudomonadota; class Alphaproteobacteria; order Rhizobiales; family Beijerinckiaceae; genus Allobosea. The sequence goes on along the minus strand of JBOFFB010000328.1, from coordinate 21,768 downwards.
CGCTGGCGGTTGCGTGGATCTGGCGTCAGGTCACAGGCCTGTGCCCAGCGGCCCTCGCCAAAGCCGGTCCGCCTTCAGCCCTGGAATTGGCCCATCAGATGTTTGCCGACGAAGAGGCCCGCGACAGGGTGGACCGGCAAGGCAAAGTCGCCAGAGAGGTCCGCGAGCGGAACGACCGCGACAGCCGTGCGCGTGATCTGGAACGACAGGGGATGGTCAGCCTGTGGAGCCGACAGTAGCCGGTCGACCGACGGCGGCACGCGCGGCTTGGCCTGACCCGCTCAGGCACCGCTTTTCTCCAGCATTTTCGCCAAGGTCTTCCGGGTGCGCTTCTCGCCCTTGGAGAAGGAGGCCAGCTGCTCGGCATCAATCCCAACCTTCGCAAGATCCTTCTGCACACTCTCCGGATCGAGCCCCAATAGTTCGATGAAGCTCATCTTCTGGCTGTCGGCGATGCGCTGCAGCAGGCTGATCGTCGGGTTGCCCTCGCCGCGCATCAGCTTCCACAGCGTGCCCTTCGAGATGCCCGAGCTTTGCAGAAAGGCCTCAAAGGTGTCGTGGCGCTTCGAAATCTGATGCAGCCGGATCATGATCCACAGATGCACAAAGCGCTCCCCGTCCCGGCCGAGGAGTTCCGTCATGTTCATGTTCTTGAGCCCAAACCGTGCGTTGCCCCTTGCTCATATTGTCCCAAATCTTCGCATGAGTCGATGGAATTCGAGGGGCTGGCATCTTCGGAAGCTATCGCTAAGTGTTTGAAAAACAATATCTCGACCTCTGCGTTTGTGCCAGTTCCCACAAACTCAGGCGATATCGCACAACTCCGTGGCGGTTCAACGGCACATTGACCATTGATGATTCCAGTCATTATAATGACCGATAGAGCGCCTCGGACATGTTCGAGACAGACGGTTGCAGTGGAGGTGAGCATGCGCACGTCCCCTTTGGTTGTGAGCTTCAGCGCTATCCTCGCTGTCAGTGTAGAGACTCCTGCAAAAGCCCAGGACGCGGAGTTCGGCTGCAAGGTGCTGCTCTGTGCGGCAGCCAGCAATCCGTCCTGGCCGTCCATCCCCTATTGCGTGCCCGTGATGAACCAACTCTACGCCATGATGCGGAGCCTGCGCTTCCGCTGGCCGGTCTGTACGGCAGCAGGCACAGGCGCTCCCGGTTACGAACCCTACCAACCCTGCCCGCCCGGTTGGCAAGAAACCGGACAAAACACGCAGATCAGCAGCGTTGCGAACGGCGGCAACGATCTGTGCGCGCGACGACTCCCGCAGCAACCATCTGGTCGTGCGCTTCAGGCCAGCGTGCCGGGCGGGCAGATTCAGTGTTCGGCGAGCGATGGCGACAATGGCGGCGGATTCGCCTCGGGACAGGTGTGCATCGAGTACATGCCGCGACCGCTGAGCGAGCGGCCGTATTATTTCGATATGCGCAACACGGAGGGCAACCAATCCCGCGTCTGGTTCAACGTCCGCTGAGAACCGAACCATGGATTGGCGAGGCCCAATTTGGGTTCACCTCCCGCTCAGGACGTGATTTGATCTTTTTCCGTCCCGGCTGCCAGCAATGCGACCGGGTCAATCTTCAGGGCCTTCGCAAGCTTCTCGAGCATATCGACCGTCGGAGACCGCTCCCCGCGTTCGATCATGCCGGTGTAGTTGCGATTGATGCCGGCAAGTTCGGACAGCTCTTCCTGCGTGTAGCCACGTTCCAACCGCAGCCTCCTGACGTTCCTCGCGACTGTCTGTTTGAGCCCCATCCCATGACAGACAGCCCAAACGGATCATTGATCGACCTACGATAGTAGGTATTTGCAATCGCGAAGTGCAAAATGATGCGCATCCGTGGTGCACCGTCCTAATACTGCCATGTTTCAGCAACGTCTTTGGCCTGTCGTATATTCGACCGCCGTTTACCCGGAGTCGATGATGACTGTGGACGGTTCAGGCGACCAAGCTGCGTATTGCCAAGACGACATCGACGCCCTTGCCTATTCATACGTGCTCAGCCACGGCTATGAGGGTGCGCTTGCATTGTTTGACGGGTTGCTCGCGAACCGCGGTCGAGATGATTTTGGGCCCGAGGGTGTCGTGGCGAATCTCTGCTGGCGCATCCTTGACGCGATCGATGACGAGGCTGCCACCATCTCGCGGATTCTGGACCGGATGATCCTGCCTTTGCACAATGGCGCGCATCGTCACCCGGCGGCCATCGCGGTTCTGGCACCGAACCCCATCGATCGACATATCGGGAAGCGTTTGCGGCAGCGGCGATCCGAGCTTGGCTTGTCCCTCTCCAGACTGGCCGCAGATCTGGCGCTGACGCCGGACGCGCTGGCCTTGATCGAAGAAGGCGCGACACGTCTCGATGCTGTAACGCTCGAACGCGCCATCAAGCGCCTCGGCATCCCTCCTGCTGACTTCTTTCAACCATTCCGGCCCGACGAGGGCGCCAGCGTCGCGGCACAGTAGTTGACGCGCTGATCCCATTCCGCCAGCCGTCCGAGGCGGCGCTCGGTCCCGGCCACGCCTGCGGCGCCGCTCTGCTTGGCCTCCTGCGGGCGCCGTTTTTCCCCGTCCGGCTGATCGCCACCGGCCGCCGGCCTCGCCGGCAGGCCAGGGGCTTCATGTTCGTTCGGTTCGATCACGCGCGCCAGGACTGGCGCTAGGTAAGAAGAGGGAGGTGTTCCCCTCCCCCTTCCCGCAAGCGCGGCGAGGGGTTTCCCCAGTCTTCCGCCGCTGACGCGCCGTGCAGACCGACGCCGATCCCGCGCGCGATGCTTGCTGGGATCATCGTCGCCTGAAGGTGGGTGATCCCCCTCCCCTCGCCGCGCTTGCCCCATCCCCCTCCCCGGTTCGCCACCTGGCAGGGGTCAGGGCGGCCCCTGACCCCTGCGGGTCATTGGGGAAGACGCTCTGCAAACGATGGAGAGAACCTATGACCATGAACATCAACCAGACGACGACCCAATCTGGCAACCAGACGGTCGAACTGTCGAAGCTGACCGCGAGCAAGGACAATGTGCGCCGCGTCGAGAGCGAGGCGGGCCTGACCGAGCTTGTCGCCTCGATCCGCGCCCATGGCCTGTTGCAGAACCTCACCGTGCGGCTCAATGACAAGGGCAAGTACGAGGTTGTGGCGGGCGCACGTCGCTTGGCGGCGCTTCGCGTGCTTGCCAACGAGAAAGGGACCGGCTGGACCAAGAAATCCCCGATCCCGGTCCTGATCCTCGACAAGCACAACGATACGGAAATCTCGCTGGCGGAAAACACCGTGCGGCAGAACATGCATGTGGCCGATCAGGTCGAGGCTTTCCGCAAGCTGATCGAGGATGACGCCATGACCCCCGAGCAGGTGGCCGACAGGTTCGGCATCAGCACCATGACGGTGCGCCGTCGGATCAAGCTCGCCAAGGTCAGCCCGCGAATCATGGATGAGTTTCGGGTGGGCAAGGTCACCTTGGGCCAGATGGAGGCGCTGGCCATCGCCGACGATCACGGCGTGCAGGAGAGCGCCTTCTTCGACCTGCCAGACTGGAACCGCGACGAGCGGCATATCCGGGCGCAGCTGACGCAAGAGAAGATCAGGGCGGACAACCGTTTGGTCCGCTTCGTCGGTGTGGAGGCCTATGAGCAGGCAGGCGGCGCGATCACCCGCGACCTGTTCAGCGAGGCAAGCGATGTCTACCTCGACGACAAGCCTTTGGTGATGACGCTCGCCATGCAGCGTCTTGAGGACGAGGCGCAGGCGATCCAGACCGCCGAGGGCTGGAAATGGGCGGAGTTCTATCTCAGCGAGAACGACGCCCGCGAACGCCTTCCCGTGATCGCCTCGTTTAAGCGCGAGCATACCGACGAGGAAAGCGCCGAGGTCGCGGCCCTGTCGGCCTACTTCGAGGAGAACGAAGGAGCGTATGACGCCGGGCAGATGACCGAGGAAGAAGGAGCCGAGTATGAGGCGAAGCTGGCGCGGCTGGACGCCATCGACGCCGAGTGCATGGGCTACGACCCCGAGGAGAAGGCGCTGGCAGGCATCCGGCTTTCCATCGATCATGAAGGCAAGTTGGCCGTTCGTAGCGGCCTTCTCAAACCCGTCGAGCAACACGAACTGGCGCAGCGTCGGCGCGAGCGGGAACGGGCCGAGCGGGAGGCCGAGGCGGAAGCGCGTGGAGAAGCGTATCAGCAAGATGCGGATCAGTCTGGACAGGACAACGATCCGTTGCCGCCATGGGAAGAGCCGGAGCCTGCCGAGGGCTACAGCCAAGCTCTGTCTCTGGACCTGACTCACCTGCGGACGGCAGCACTGGCCTATGAGGTCAGCCAGAGGCCCGACGTGGCTTTGGCGCTGATCGTCCATGCGCTGGCGGGCCGCAGCCTCTATGCCAACCGCTTCGGGCACAATGAGCACGACAGCTTGATCCGCATCAATGGGACCAAGCAGGGGAGTGCCAGCGCCAAGGTCGATCCGGACAACGCCGCCGCCTTCACAGCGCTTTCGGAGGTGCAGGAGAAGGTGCAGGCGAAGCTGCCGCAGGATCGCGTCGAGCTTCTGGCATGGTGCCTCGCGGCGTCACGCAAGACCTTGCTGGACGTGCTGGCTTTCTGCGTGGCCGATCAGCTGGACGCCGTGCGGTTCGACAGCAAGCCCACCTATGTTGCCGACCGGATCGCGGAGGCCGTGTCGCTCGACATGGCAGCATGGTTTGCCCCAAGCGAAGCCTTCCTGAAACGCATCACAAAGAAGATGATGGCGAACGCCGTCACCGAGGCGGGATGCGCAGCGGAAATCGCATCAGCGATCCTTGGCGCTCCTAAAGCCGAGGCGGTGCAGACGGCGCAGGAGGCACTGCAGGGCAAGGGCTGGTTGCCACCGGCGTTGCGCATCCAGACCGCTACTGTTGCAGCGGCCAGCGAAGGGACGGCGTCAGAAATGGCATCGGACGATACCGGCAGTGTAGCGGAGGCAAAGACGGTGGACGACGTCGCAGATGCTGCCGAACCCGCTCCGAAGCAGGCCGTCGATAGTGAGGGTGACAAGACAGTCGGCAACGACGCTTTGATCGCCGCCGAGTGAGCGATCAAACATGACTATCGGAGGGCCGGGCCGGATCACCTTGTGGTTCGCGCCCGGCCTTTCGGCATGGGTTTCCGCCGCGCTTTCTCCCGCTTGACGGCATCGAACCGTCGCGCGGGAGTTCCGCTGATGCGCCCGGAAGCCCCTTCCCGGCATCGAGCCGGGCTCGGGGCTGGCCCAGTGCTATGGACCGCAATGCGCCCTGAGCGGACGATAAGCAAGAATCGAGAGTCACGCGCTGATATCCGCATAGCTGACACCCAGGGGGCTCGGAGCATGTCGAGCCGCACGATTGTTTGTATTTGTGTGTGCGTCTGAGCCAAGTGGCACGAGGCTCCACGCGTGGGCCGTAACAATCACAGTCGCACCGGTGACCCTAATCATTCATTGCGGGCGGATTTTTCGACCAAGACCTCATCACCTTCCGCCCTGACAAGTCGTTTGACGCCAAGGGCGATTTGCCGCAACCTGATAAAAATCAAGAAGATTGGTGGGAGGAGAATGGCTCGGAAACTGGATCATAATGCATCCTTTTTGACGGAAAGCGAGATAGTGCTTCCTGTCGACCGTCGGCGTATATTGTCTGCAGGCGCGGCTATTTCCGCTGTCTTCTCTATGCCTGCCATAGTCAAAGCTGACCAATCTTTCACTTTTGGCCTGACGCCTGTTTTCCTTACCTCTGATCTTGTCTTGCTGGAAGCACTGCAGACCTACTTGTCGAAGGCAATGGGCAGCGAGGTGCGGCTTGTCCTCAAGCGGACTTATCAGGAAATCACCTCGCAACTCGTCGTTGGCCAGATCGATGCGGCGTGGATCTGTGGCTTTCCTTTCATCGCCTATCGGCCACGGCTGGAGCTTGTGGCAGTGCCCACCTGGCGAACACGCAACACCTATCAGTCGTATCTGATCAGCTCTGCAGGCAGGCCGTCATCCGGCATTGATGACTTGAAGGGCGACACACATGCTTTCTCTGATCCTGATTCGAATTCCGGCTTCCTCGTGACACGCGCGTTACTGGCCGAGCGCGGCTTGCGCCCCGACGCTTTTTTTGGGCGCAGTTTCTTCACGTATGGGCATCGCAATGTGGTGCGAGCGGTCGCTTCCGGCCTGGCACAATCCGGCAGCGTCGATGGCTACGTCTGGGAAGTGATGACCGAAACAGAACCAGAATTGACCCGTCGCACACGTGTGATTTGGAAGTCGGACTGGATGGGCTTTCCACCCATCGCGACATCGAGCCTCAACGCTGGAAGTACCAGAATCGCGCGCCTGCAGGGTGCACTTTACGATATGGCCGGGGATCCCGTGGGGCGCCGCGTCCTCGAATTACTGAGGCTGGATGGCTTCGCGCGTCCTGATCCATCGTTGTTCGAAAGCATTGCTGCCCGTGTCGATCTCGTCAGGCAGGCAGGTTGATGGAGCTGTTTGGTCCAACACTGTCGAGGTTCGACCCCAGACAATGGCCGCTGGCGTTCAAGGCGCCCGCCGTCGTCGTCATTTTCATGATGGCCATCAGCGCGGTCATCACCCACGCGGTCCTGAACAGGCTGAAGGAGACGCAGGAGCGCCATCTCGCGGCGTTGTCGACGACTTATCTCGAAGGCCTCGCCTCGGCCGTCCTTCCCTATGTGCTGCGCGAAGATGTCTGGGAAGTCTATGATGCCATCGACCGGAGTGCGTCGCTCGGCGGAGGTTTTGGTCGTGCCATCGTCGTGATTACCACGCCCGATCTGCGCGTGATTGCGGCAAGTCATCCCGCGCAATGGCCATTGGGCACACGTCATCCTAGCCTTGCAGCACGCTTTGTTGCTGGACGAAACCTCATTGTGGACGAAGCAGATGGCAAGGCTCATGGTCAGAAGCTGCTGCGCCATCAAGGGCGCGATATCGGCCGCATTTTCGCGGATTACGAGATCGCCCATCTCATCACTGAACGAGCCGATGTTCTGAGAACGCTGTTGCTGACCAACCTGTTTCTTGCATTGACGTTGGCTGGCATGGCCTACTGGACAATCCGCCGCATGCTTTCGCCGCTGGCTCTTCTTTCCCGTCACATCGGACAGACCGTCGCGGGGCCGCTGCTGCCTGTTCCGCTGATGCATGTCGGCGACCCCGATAGCGAGTTTGCGCGATTGTTCCGGCGCTACAACAGCCTCATTGAAGCATTTGGCGAGCGCGAAGACTTGCTGCGCCAGCTTGCAGAAGAGGAGCGCGTCGCAAGCCTTGGACGCCTCACATCGGGAATGGCTCACGAGATCAACAACCCACTTGGCGGTCTCTTCAACGCCATCGACACTTTGAAGCGTCATGGCGAGAAGGCGTCGGTGCGGCACAGCTCCGTCGACCTTATCGAGCGCGGCTTGCGCGGCATCCGTGATGTCGTGAAGACGGCGCTCGCCACTTATCGCGCCGACCCGGAACATCGCGAGCTTGTTGCGGTTGACCTCGACGATATGCGGTTGCTTGTGCGCCCGGAACTTGAGCGCAAGCGTGTGAAGCTTGACTGGCGCAATCACATCATGGGTCCGCTTACCATTCCCAGCGCAGCGATCCGTCAGATCCTTCTCAACCTGCTGCTGAACGCTGTCGCTGCCGTACCGGAGGACGGACAGGTGACGGTATTTATCTCTGTTTCCGCTGACGAAATGATCCTGACCATCGAAGATAACGGACCGGGTCTTGGGGCTCAGGCAATAGATCTGGTGACCGGCCGTTCGTCGAGGCCGGTGTCCACCGGCGAAGGCACAGGCCTCGGCCTCTGGATGTCGCAGCGGCTCGCTGCCGAGTTGAAGGGCCATGTGACAGCGGGCCGTTCCGAGTTGGGCGGCGCGGCCATCACCGTGCGCTTTCCCATCAATCACGAGCGGAGCTTGAGTCATGCAGCTTGATGGAACGACGATCGCACTCGTGGAGGATGATCCGATCATGGGTGAATCTTTGACACAGCGGCTGACGATCGAAGGCGCAAAAGTGACGTGGTGGCGCACCCTTACCGATGCTGTCAGCGGCCTCGCTTCATGCAAGCCGGACGTCGTGATCTGCGACATCAGACTGCCCGATGGAAGCGGCGAGGATGTCTTCCGTGACGTTTGCGCGCAGGAACGGCCTCCGACCTTCCTCTTCATGACGGCTTACGCCGACATCGATCAGGCAGTCACCCTGATGAAGAATGGAGCGGGAGACTACATCACCAAGCCATTCGAAATGACGACGCTGCTGCGCCGATTGCAGGCGATGTTGCTGGCGACCGGTCCCCAACGGAGCCAGGCGGTCGACCTTAAGGGCGCGCGAGGGGCTGCAGAACGGGCCATCATCGAACGAACATTGGCGGAAACTGGTGGCAGAATCGGCCATGCAGCTGAGCGCCTGAAGGTTTCACGGACAACCTTGTGGGCCCGGATGAAAGCGCTGGGGATCAATGAAAGCGATGATGTTCAGAAATCTGAACATCAGAGTTAAAATTCGTTTAGATTTCTGAACAAGTCATTGAATAATATATCGAAATTCCTTATTTTTCTTGATCCCGGACAAGACATGCGCAACCTTGCGCAGCAGGATGCGGAGGGGTCCGTCATCCCCACAACAAACGTCCGGAGGGATGCCATGGGAAGAGAACGCCACGAGGCTGAAGCAGCCGATACCGTCCAGCGCGTGTTGCGTGACGGCACCAATCTTGATCGCCGCAGTCTGTTCGTGTCTGCCGCCGCCTTCGGTGCCGCAGTCGCGACACCTGCACTTGCGCAAGCTCCGGCAGCACCCGGCGCTTCGGCACCCGCTGCCCCACCGCGTCGATCGATCCTTGTCAAGGACGACAGCCGCGTGCTGAACATCGGCGCGACTGTCCGGTCCGGAAATTACTGGGACTGGACAACCTATATGACGCCAGTCGAGGAATTCTACGTCCGCAACCACTACCCGACGCCACGCGCCGATGAGAAGACCATCCTCCAGCGCGAGAACTGGAAACTGAAGGTCCATGGTTCCTCCGTCGAGCGGCCGTTCGAGATCGACTACAACGAATTGCTCAAAATGAAGTCGCGTTCGATCATCGCGACGATGGAATGTCACGGTAACGGTCGCACCCTGTTCTGGGAACAGGGCGGGTTCACGCCGCAGCAGGTTGGCGGTGGCAACTGGGTGCTGGGCGCAGTTGGCCAGGCCGAATGGCAGTACGTGCCGATGAGCGAGATCTTCGCACGCGCTGGCATCAAGCCTGGTGCCGTCACGGTGATGTTCTGGTCCGGTGTGGATGGCAACGACATGGGCAGGCCCATGCCTTATTCGGAAGTGGCGGCTCGGGCTGACGATATCGGCGTGTGCTACGCCATGAACGGCAATCCGCTCACGCCAGACCACGGCGCGCCGGTCCGCATCGTTGTTCCCGGCTGGGGCGGCACCGCTTCGATCAAGTGGGTTACGGAGATCCGGGTGAGCGACAAGCGCATCTGGTCGCGGCTTAACACCAAGGGCGAAACCTACATCGGCCCCAGCTATTCCGCGCCGGAGTTTGATGCCAACGCCGACGAGTTCCTGCCGGGGATCACACCAGCCGACATCAAGGGACCGATGGTCACCTGGATGCCGCCGAAGTCAATCATCACCGTGCCTCTGGTGATCGAGAAATCGGCATCTGTGCCTGTGAATTATCCGCTCAAGAAGGGCGAGTTGCCCAAACTCGGTGCTGGCAGCCAGACTATGCGCGGGTATGCCTGGGCACCACAACACGGCGTCAACGCAGTTGAGTATCGCGTGGATGGCGGGCCGTGGCAGCGCGCCACCATCCAGCAGCCGAACCTCGGCAAGTACACCTGGGTGCGTTTCAGCTTCCCATGGAATGCGACTGCGGGTGAGCATGTGATCGAGACCCGCACGACTGACAACGCCGGTGTCACGCAACCCGAGCAGATCCCACTGAACACGCTCGGCATGGCCAACTGGTCGATCCCTAAATTCAGGGTTCAAGTGGTCTGAGTAAGTCACACGATAGCGGCCGGGCAAAGCGCCCGGCCGTCCGGCTCCGTCAATTTGAAACATGGGCCTGGCCTGTCGCTTGGCACCTTCCACGGTTAGAGAACCCATGCGCCTTTACCTTGCCATCACCATCTTGGGCGTCGGTGCGACGCTTGCATTCGGCAGTACGATCCTGAGTCGAGCCATCGCTGCACAGGAGTCAAAGCAGGTTGCTGATGGTCGCGGCCACTACATGGAAACTTGCCAGCTATGCCATGGCGAGGATGGCAAGCGTGGAGCTGGCTTCCAGACCCCGATCTGGGGACAAGGCACGATGATCGCCACCAAGTTTGGCAACGCCCAAGCGCTGATCGACTACATGCAGTTGATGCCGTTTAACGATCCCACACTGCTGGACGAAAACCAGAAGCTTGCCGTCGTAGCGTTCATGCTGGCACAGCACGGCTCGATCAAGTCAACCGATGTTATCGATCCTGCAAAGGCCGCAGCAATCCCGATCAAGTAAACAGCTTTTGCAGTTGTTTCAGCAGGTGCACACGTCAGACAGACCTACGCTGACGATGAGCTCCATGTTGTACCCGCGCATTTTGATCGATGGATGCGGGCATTGACAACCGAGATATTCCTTGCGCTCGGCATGTTCGCCGCCGCAGCGCTCTATACGTCTGTTGGGCATGGTGGCGCATCGGCCTACATCGCTCTGATGGCCCTTTTCGCTGTCCCAGCCGCGTCCATGCGCCCGACCGCACTCGTCCTCAACGTACTCGTCGCAAGTCTGGCGTCCACCCGATACATTCGCGCTGGCCTTTTCCGCTGGCGCACACTTTGGCCGTTTCTGCTTGGCGCAATCCCGATGGCATTCATCGGCGGTCGGCTTCAGCTGCCCAGCAACTTTTACCGTCCGCTGCTTGGCCTCGTCCTGCTGCTGGCCGCTGTTCGTTTTCTCGCGCCACAAGACTCTGGTGGGAAGAATGACTGGTCCGATCCTCCAGTTGTCCCAGCAATTGGCATCGGTGCCCTGATCGGGCTGTTGTCGGGCCTGACCGGTACGGGCGGCGGTATTTTCTTGTCCCCTGTTCTGATCTTCCTTGCATGGTCTGATACCAGGGCGGCTTCTGGGGTTGCCGCTGTGTTCATTCTCGCCAGTTCTTCTGCTGGGCTCCTAGGAAATCTGACGACCGTGCATGCATTGCCTGCCGAGTTGCCATTGTATGCTGCAGCAGTCCTCGGGGGAGCACTGATCGGCACTACGCTCGGGATCCACACGCTTGCCACCAATGGCTTGTTAAAGGCGCTTGGAACTGTGGTCGGAATTGCTGGGTTAAAGCTACTTGGAGTTTATTGAAACGTGCACTAGCCGCACCGGCAGAAATCAGAGCATTGCCTACACCCAATCAAAGCAGATCAGCAGCGAAGCCGCAGCATTCCGACGGAATTGATGCTGACAAAACAGCGACTATTCACATCCGTGTCCATGATACTGCAAGTGTCGGAATGAGGATTAGCGTGCGCGATATGTGCCGTATCGGTCGGCTTACGCTTTGTCCTGCCAACCTAAATGCCTTCTGCTTGTCCGCTTTTTTTGTACTACGGCTGCATCTGGCTACAGCCTCTGTCATCTACCTGTCACCACCTCAACATACCGTCGATAAGTCGGCGCTTGCCGACGCGAGCCATGTGACGGGAGCACTCAGATGAGTTTGAGAGATCGCCTGATAATTACAATGACATTCATTGTTTCGCTGGCATTCGCCGCAACGTTTGCCTCCGCGCAGAACACAGACTGGAAATCGCGATTTCCTGAGATCGTGCTGGCCATTGTCCCCGCCGAAAATTCGTCAGGCGTCTCTGACCGGTTCGGACCATTTACCGAGTATCTCTCGAAGGAACTCGGGGTGAAGGTCACTCTCCGGATTGCTAACGACTATGCTGCTGTCATCGAGGGCCATCGTGCCGGAAACATCCATATCGGATTCCATGGGCCGTCATCGTATGTTCGTGCCTGGTCGGTGACCAATGGCAGTGTCGAACCGTTTGTCACCACCATCAATTCCGACGGCTCGATCGGATACTTCTCGGTCCTTTACACCCGAGCAAATGTTCCAGCGACCCGCATTCAGGATTTGCAAGGCAAAAACCTGTGCCTTGTTGATCCGAACTCCGCTTCTGGAAACAACGTGCCGCGTTTTGCCATGGACAAGATGGGCATTGATCCCGACAAGTTTTTTGCACGGGTTGTTTACGCCGGAAGCCATGAGAATGCGATCATGGGCGTCCAGCAAGGTACTTGTGACGCAGCTTTCAATTGGTGGAATTCTGAAACGGACTCGAACTTCTCCCGCATGGTCAACAAAGGCATGGTGAAGGCCGATGATTTCAAGATTGTTTTTCGCTCTGAACTGATTGCCGGTTCCCCGTACATTTTCATCACGAGTTTGCCGCCTGAAGCTCGGACTGCGATCAAGCAGGCCTTCATTGATGCGCCTCAGAAAGCAAAGGTGCAGTTCGACAGGCTGTCTGACGGCAAGGATCGTGGCTTTCAGCCTGTCAGCCACAAAGACTATGAGCAGGCCGTCGAGCTTCAGAAGTTCGTTGATGCCTTGCGTCGCAGACGTCCTTGAAAAAACCACCGGCTACCGCGCTCTCGGGACCTCGATTGCGCGGTAGTGGTGCTTTGCGACCTCAAAACCCGACTAGCCGTCATCATACCGTCATGCCGTTAGCCAAATATACGTCCACGTATGTGGAGATATCGCGATGAAGGTTGGCATCAACGGCATGGGCCGCATCGGGCGTCTCGCGCTCAGGGCGGCGATGGGCGCAGCGCACCGGCCCGGCGATGACCCGCGCGGCGGCAATCGGCTTGATGTCGTCCATCTCAACGAGATCAAGGGCGGCGCCGAGGCGACGGCGCATTTGCTGCAGTTCGATTCTATGCAAGGGCGCTGGCGGGCCGGGATCGAAGCTGATGGTGCGGACACTGTGCTGATCGATGGCAAGCGCCTCGCTTTCAGCGAACACAAGGCCGCCGCTGACATCCCCTGGGGTGATCTTGGCGTAGATCTCGTGCTGGAATGCACCGGCAAGTTCCTGGATCGCAGGACCCTCGAAGGGCATTTGCAGCGTGGTGCCAAGCGGGTTATCGTGGCAGCGCCCGTCAAGGTGGATGGCGTGCTCAACATCGTCGTCGGTGTGAACGAGCAGCTCTATGACCGCGCGACCAACGACATCGTCACAGCAGCGTCGTGCACCACCAACTGCCTCGCGCCGGTGGTGAAGGTGCTGCACGAAGCCGTTGGCATCCGCCACGGACAGATCACGACGATCCATGATCCGACCAACACCAATGTCGTGGTCGATGCGCCGAACAAGGATCTGCGCCGCGCCCGCTCGGCCATGTTGTCACTGCAACCGACCACGACGGGCAGTGCCACCGCCATCGGCCTGATCTACCCCGAACTCAAAGGCAAGCTCGATGGCCACGCCGTGCGTGCGCCGGTGCTGAACGCATCGCTCACCGACTGCGTCTTTGAGATGACACGCGCCGTCACAGCGAGCGAGGTCAACGACCTGTTCAAGGCGGCAGAGGCGGGGCCACTCGCTGGCATCCTTGGCTATGAAGCACGGCCGCTGGTCTCGATCGACTATCAGGGTGACACGCGCTCGGCCATCATCGACGGGCTGTCGACGCTGGTGACAGACGGCACGATGCTCAAGGTCTATGCTTGGTATGACAACGAGATGGGCTATGCCTGTCGCATGGTCGATCTTGCCTGCCATCTTGATGCGCAGGGGTTGTGAGCATGGTCGAAGCCACAGCGATCAAGCCACCACCGGCCAGTTCAGGCGCGGGCCTGCGCAACTACGCGATCGTCACGGCAGCCTATTGGGGCTTCACGCTGACGGACGGTGCGCTGCGCATGCTGGTGCTGTTCACTTTCTTCAAGCTTGGCTATTCGCCATTCACACTGGCCTTCCTGTTCCTGCTTTATGAGGCGGCCGGCATTCTCGCCAACATGGTCGGCGGTTGGCTGGCTTCGAAGCACGGCATCAAGCGGATGTTGATCGTGGGCCTCAGTACCCAGATCATCGGCTTTCTCATCCTGTCGGCCATGAATCCGGGCTGGGAAGCCGCGCTTCTGGTGACATGGGTAGTGCTGGCGCAGGGCATCTGCGGCGTTGCCAAGGATCTGACCAAGACGGCATCCAAATCCGCGATCAAGCTGACGGAGGCGGAAGCAAAGGGCGACGGTCAAGGGCGACTTTTCAAATGGGTCGCCTGGTTCACCGGCTCCAAGAACGCGATGAAGGGTCTCGGCTTCTTCCTCGGCGGCGTGCTGCTTGAGGCCTTCGGGTTCTCGATGTCACTCTGGCTCATGGCTGGCGCGCTGGCGCTGGTGCTGGCCGGGGTCGTGCTCTCGCTGCCCGCGCTCAAGGGCAAGTCCAAGGCCAGCAAGTCCGTCAAAGAACTGTTCGGCAAGAACCGGGGCGTAAACCTCCTCGCGCTCGCGCGCATCGGCCTGTTCGGCGCGCGCGATGTCTGGTTCGTGGTCGGTGTGCCGGTGTTCCTCTATGCCAATGGTTGGACCTTCCCGATGGTGGGGGCCTTCCTTGCCGTCTGGACAATTGGTTACGGCTTGGTGCAGGCCTCCGCGCCCGCCGTGATCACCCGCAGCGCCGATGGGCTGTCGAACGAGGTGCCCGCTGCCAAGCTCTGGTCACTGATGCTGATGGTGGTGCCGTTTGCGCTGGCTGCGATATTGGCCCTCTCGCCGCCGCGCCCGGACCTCATCCTCGTCGCAGGGTTGTGCATATTCGGCGTGATCTTCGCCGTCAACTCGTCGGTGCATTCCTACCTGATCCTCGCCTATGCGGGTTCAGAGAAAGCGGCCGAAGATGTCGGCTTCTACTATGCCGCGAATGCCGCCGGGCGCTTCACCGGCACATTACTGTCCGGGCTGCTCTATCAGTGGGGCGGCATCGGTGCCTGCCTGATCGGGTCAGGTCTGATGCTAGCGACTTGCTGGCTGGCGACACAGGCGCTCCCAAAGCAGGCAAATTCTGCGTCTGCTGCGGCATGAGATGCAAACCGTCACGCTACTGTCATCGAACATATTTATGTCGATAATCATCGAATAAACGAAAGGTGCCTTCGATGGATCATCGACCCTATAATGTGCTGTTTCTCTGCACCGGCAACTCCGCCCGTTCGATCATGGCCGAAGCCATCATCAACCGTGTCGCGCTTGGCAAGTTCAAGGGATACAGCGCAGGAAGTTTTCCCAAGGGCGAAGTGCACCCTTTCACCGTCAACCTGCTCCAACGGTTGAACTTCGACACGTCAGGTTTCCGCTCGAAGAGCTGGGACGAGTTCGCCAAGCCCGGCGCACCCGAACTCGATTTCGTGTTCACGGTCTGCGACGATGCCGCCAAGGAAGAGTGCCCCTATTGGCCCGGCCAGCCGATGACCGCGCATTGGCCTGTGCCCGATCCAGCATCGTTCGCGGGAGACGACATACAGCGCGCGCTGGCCTTTGCCGACGCTTACCGCATGCTCAACAACCGCATCTCGATCTTCACGGCGTTGCCCGTTCGCGAACTCGATAAAGTGACCCTGCAGGCCAAGATGGACACGATCGGCAAGGATCAGGGCCGCAAGGATTGAGCAAGCAGAGGCTTACGATGAACAACCCCACCGATCCAATCGACCTGGATGGCATGGTCAGGCAGCTTGCGGCATTGGCGCAAGACTCGCGTCTGGCCGTAATGCGCTTGCTGGCACGCTATGCGCCTTTCGGGCTTCCGGCGGGCGATATTGCGCGTCTGGTGGCCGTGCCGCACAACACCATGTCGACGCATCTGGCGCTTCTGGAAAAAGCCGGGCTGCTGCGATCGCGGCGCGACGGAAGGCAGATTATTTTTGCGCTGGACCCTCAGGTTTGCCTGGCATTGGCAGACAACCTTTCCACTGCCTTTGCCTTGGACCGGAAAGACAGTGCCGGCGGCTCGGTCGTTCCTGTGGTGCGGCAACACGATTCCACCCAAAAGCCGTACAGGGTACTTGTCCTGTGCACGGCCAACTCGGCCCGTTCATTGATGGCCGAGGCAATGATCAACCGGGAGGGGCGGGGCCGTTTTGTGGCTGTCTCTGCGGGGTCGCGGCCTGCCGATGCGCCGCACCCGGAGGCGCTGCGCCTGCTGGGTGAGCTTGGCTACGAGACCGCCAGCCTGCGGTCGAAGGACTGGACGGCGTTCAGTGCGACGAACGCAGTGCCTATCGATTTTGTCATCACCGTTTGCGACGCGGCGCAGGGCGAGCACTGCCCGGCCTGGCCCGGACATCCGCTGAGCGCGCATTGGGGCATCGCCGATCCCGCAGCCGCACCGGAACCCGAGCAACGCGCCGCCATGCTGGATGCCTACCGCCAGCTCTCGGCGCGCGCCACGAGCCTTGTCAACCTGCCGGTCGAGACGATGGACCTCGCCAGCTTGAAGAAGGCTTTGACCGGGATCGCCCGGCTCGAAGGAGCAACGCCGCTGGCCTTGCAGAGGGCGGCCTGATCATGACGCAACCAACCGATGTCGTGATCTACCACAACCCGGCCTGCGCAACATCGCGCAACACGCTGGCGTTGATCCGAAATGCCGGCGTCGAGCCACATGTTATTGAATATCTCAAGACACCTCCAAGCCGTGCCTTGCTCGAGCAGTTGCTTGTTCGCATGGCGTTGCCGCTGCGTTCTATCCTACGGGAGAAGGGCACGCCCTATGCCGAGCTTGGATTGTCTGATCCAACTCTGAGCGATGAGGCGATCTTCTCGGCCATTGCCGCGCAACCGATCCTCATCAACAGGCCCATCGTCGTCACGCCGTGGGGTGTGAAGCTGTGCCGTCCGTCCGAGGCTGTTCTCGACATCCTGCCGCTGCCGCAGCATGGCGCGTTCGCCAAAGAGGACGGGGAGGTGGTCATCGATGCAGCTGGGCAGCGGATAACGGCGGCAATGTCGCCATGATGAGTCTGTCCCTTCCATCACGTCTGATCGCAGAAGCACTTGGCACCGGTCTTCTGGTAGCCACTGTAGTCGGCTCCGGCATCATGGCCACCACATTGACTCGCGATGTAGGGCTCCAGCTTCTCGCCAACACCATCCCGACTGGCGCGATCCTTGTTGTGCTGATCAGCATTTTCGGACCGGTTTCAGGCGCGCATTTCAATCCAGCCGTCAGTTTGGTGTTCCTCCTGCGCAAGCAGCTGAGCGCTGGCGATGGTTTCGCATACTCCCTTGCCCAGTGTCTTGGCGGCATTTTGGGGACCGCGTTGGCCCATCTCATGTTCGGCTTGCCCGCGCTTGAGATGGGAACAACGGCCCGCGCAACGCCGTCGCTCTGGTTGTCAGAGACCGTCGCGACCTTCGTGCTGGTGATCGCCATCCTCGGCACGCTCTATGCAAAACCGGACGCGGTTCCCGTGATCGTCGGCCTGACAATTACAGCCACCTACTGGTTCACCGCATCGACATCGTTCGCCAATCCGGCCGTGACTTTGGCGCGGGGCTTCACAACGAGTTTCGCCGGAATCTCGCTTTCCCATGTGCCGATGTTCGTGGTCGCGCAGGTTATCGGGGCACTGTGCGCGCTTGCCGCAGCACGCCTGATCTGGGTTGTCACCAAACCGTCATGACTTTGCTTTCCGAGACAACTTAAAGCTAACTACACCAGGGGAATACAACATGCAGACTTCACTTCGTGCCCTTGTCATCGCTTCGGCACTTGCCGTGTCGATGTCAGTCAGTGCCTTTGCGCTCGATACACGTTTCAAGGACGCCGATGGCGATCTCCTAGCCGATGTTCCGGCGGCCGCCGAGCAGGTCGATCCGCCAGTGCTTGTGTTTGCCTACACCCCTGTCGAAGATCCGGCGGTCTATGCGAAAGTCTGGGAGGGTTTCCTCAAGCACATGGAAACCGCAACCGGCAAGCGCGTCCAGTTTTTCCCCGTGCAATCAAACGCCGCGCAGATCGAGGCCATGCGCGCCGGTCGTCTGCATGTCGCAGGCTTCAACACCGGTTCAACACCGCTCGCAGTCAATTGCTCGGGTTTCCGCCCGATGGTGATCATGGCCGCCAATGATGGCGACTTCGGTTATCGCATGCAGTTCATCACGCATCCCGGCTCTGGGGTCGAAAGGATGGAAGACATCAAGGGCAAGCGCATCGCTTTCACGGCGGAAACATCGAACTCGGGCTACAAGGCGCCATCGGCTCTGCTGCGTGATTCATACAAGCTTGAAGCCACACGGGATTTCACGCCGGTCTTTTCCGGACGGCATGACAACTCGGTGCTCGGCGTCGCCAACAAGGATTACCCCGTCGCTGCCATCGCCAGCGAAGTTGCACGCCGGATGGTGGCGCGCAACGTGGTCAAGGCAGATGCCTTCAAGGTGATCTACGAATCGGAACGTTTCCCGACTACGGCATATGGCGTTGCCCACAACCTGAAGCCTGAGCTTCAGGACAAGATCGCACAGGCTTTCGCAAGCTTCACCTGGCCAGGCTCCGCGCTTGCAGAAGAATTCGGCAAGCAGATCCCGCCCGGCGAACGCTTCATGCCAATTACGTATCGCGAGGCCTGGAAGGTCGTGCGCGATGTCGACGCGTCGGTTGGCGTCCAGTACACCTGCCGTTGATCGTATCTGATGCTCGCAATCAATGAGCTGTCAAAGCGCTATGCAACCGGAGACACCGCCTTGCGCGGTGTCTCCTTTACTTTGAAACAAGGCGAACTGCTGGGGCTGATCGGACCCTCTGGGGCCGGAAAATCGACCCTCATCCGCTGCGTCAACCGTCTTGTGGAGCCGACAAGCGGGTCAATTCATTTGGGCGATATCCCGCTTTCGAACCTTGGCGGGTCGGAGTTGCGCAAGGCGCGGCGGCGTATCGGCATGATCTTCCAGGAATATGCGCTGGTCGAGCGGCTGACGGTGATGGAAAATGTACTGTCTGGCCGTCTTGGCTATGTCGGCTTCTGGGCAAGCTGGTTTCGTCGCTTTCCGGAAGCGGACATCCAGCGCGCGTTCGCTTTGCTGGACCGTGTTGGCCTCACGGACCATGTCGACAAACGCGCCGACGCGTTGTCGGGCGGCCAACGCCAGCGGGTCGGCATTGCACGCGCGCTGGCGCAGGATCCAGAATTGCTGCTGATCGACGAGCCGACCGCGAGCCTAGACCCAAAGACGTCCCGGCAAGTCATGCGCCTGATCACCGAGCTATGCACGGAACGCGGCCTTGCCGGGATCGTCAATATCCACGATGTTGCACTCGCCCAGATGTTCCTGCCGCGCATCATCGGTCTCAAAGCCGGCGAGGTTGTCTACGACGGACCCGCTTCGGGTCTGAATGCGGAGGTGTTGACGCGCATTTATGGCGAGGAGGATTGGACGAAGACCTCGCAGGATGAAATCGATGAGGTGGATGCTGGTCCGGCCGCTGTTCCATCCTTGCGCGCTGCCATCGTGGCAGGCCTATGACGTACGCCGCCACGCTCAAGCCCGCGGTGGTCTGGAAGCGCCCGCGCCTCATCGAGCGCGCCTGGCTGCGTTGGGCCCTTGCCGGCGTTGTCGTGCTGTATCTCTGGTTCGCGCTGGGCAGTGTCGATGTCAACTGGACGCGCGTTTCCGAAGGGGTGGTGCGAGCCGCGCGCCTGTTCGCAGGCTTCCTGCAGCCTGATTTCACCTCGCGCTGGAGCGACATCCAGCAAGGCTTGATCGAGAGCCTGACCATGACGGTCTGCGCCACCGTGTTCGGCCTCGTGCTGGCCGTCCCGATCGGGCTGGGGGCTGCACGTAACGTCGCGCCGATCTGGCTCTACGGCATCTGCCGTTCGATCATCGCCCTCGCAAGAGCGTTCCAGGAGATCATCGTCGCGATCCTGTTCGTCGCCATGTTTGGGTTCGGCACCTTTGCCGGGTTTCTCACGCTCTCGCTGTCCACCATCGGCTTTCTGTCGAAGCTGATCGCTGACGACATCGAGGAAATCGATCCGGCCCAGGTCGAGGCGATCCGCGCCACGGGCGGCGGCTTCTGGCAGGTCATGGACTACGCCGTGGCAAGCCAGGTGATGCCGCGCTTCGTGGGGCTCACCGCCTACAAGGTCGACATCAACTTCCGCGAAAGCTCCGTCATCGGCATCGTCGGCGCGGGCGGCATCGGGGCGACGCTCAACACCACGCTCGACCGTTACGAGTTCGACAGCGCGGCCGCGATCCTACTGATCATCATCGGCATCGTCATGCTGTGCGAATATGTGTCCGGCTGGATCAGAAAGGCGATGGCTTAGCATGGCGATCGCGATCGGCAATGACAGCGCGCGTCACTGGAGGCTGCTCACGCCCGGCCAGCAGCGCTGGCGCTGGTTCGGCTGGCTGGCGCTGATTGCGCTGACCATGTTCTGCTGGCGGATCATGACGGCCGACACGATCTGGGCCTTCGTCTGGGATGCGCCGAAGCAAGCCGAGGACATCATCGGGCGCATGCTGCCGCCGCGCTGGAACTATATCGACCGGTTGTGGCAGGCGATCTGGGACACGCTCAACATGGCGACGCTCGGCACGCTGATCGCGCTCGTGCTCGCGACCCCGCTGGCGTTCCTTGCGGCGCGCAACACCACGCCGAGCGTGCTGTTCATCCGACCGATTGCGCTGTTCATCATCGTCGCCTCGCGCTCGATCAATGCGCTGATCTGGGGGCTGCTGCTGGTTGCGGTGCTGGGCCCAGGCGTTCTCGCCGGCATCATCGCCATCGCGTTGCGCTCGATCGGCTTCATCGGCAAGCTGCTTTACGAAGCCATCGAGGAAATCGACGAGAGCCAGGTCGAGGCCATCCGGGCGACAGGTGCGGGGCAGTCACAAATCATCAGCTACGGTATCTGGCCGCAGATCCTGCCGGCCTTTGCCACGATCAGCGTTTTCCGCTGGGACATCAACATCCGCGAATCGACCGTGCTTGGCCTGGTCGGCGCAGGCGGGCTCGGCCTCGCGCTTGAAGGCTCGCTCAACACACTGGCATGGCCGCAAGTCTCGCTGATCCTTCTGATCATCCTCGTCACCGTCGTAATCAGCGAGTGGATCACGGCAAAGGTCCGCAAGGTCATCATCTGATCCGGTCACGTCGCAAACACAATAGGAGAACACGCAATGAAAAAGCAGTTGGTCCTGGCAGCTTTCGGTGCTGCTTTATTGATGTCCGCGGCGCCAGCGCGCGCGCAGGGCGAACTCACCGTCTATTGCTCGGTGCAGGAAGAATGGTGCCGTCCGATGATGCAGGCCTTCGAGCGAAAGACCGGCATCAAAGTCTCGATGACCCGGAAATCGTCCGGCGAAACCTTCGCCCAGATCAAAGCGGAAGCCGCCAACCCGCGCGGCGATGTCTGGTGGGGCGGAACGGGCGACCCGCATCTGCAGGCCGCGGAAGAAAACCTCACCGAGGAATATCGCTCGCCACAACTGGCCAACTTGCTGCCATGGGCTGTCAAACAGGCCGAAGCCTCCAAGTTCCGCACGGTTGGCATTTATGCGGGTGCGCTCGGGTATTCGTTCAACACGCAGCAACTCGCCCGCCGCAATCTGCCAGAGCCGAAGTGCTGGGCGGATCTCGCCAAGGCAGAGTACAAGGACGAGGTGCAGGTTGCCGACCCGAATTCCTCAGGCACGGCCTACACCAAGG
>JBOFFB010000327.1:0-3580 GCA_051648385.1 Allobosea sp. | reverse complement strand
ACATCGAACGCAACCTCGCCTACAAACAACGTGCGGTGCTCTACAACGCCACGGGAAGAACCCGCGACGGCCTGCTCGGGCTGGCCTTCCGGCGCGACCCGCGCGGCCTTGACAACCTACCAGCTCGCCTTGCCTACCTGGAAGTCAACTGCGACGGGGCCGGGGCGAGCCTGTACCAGCAGAGCCAGGCGACAACCAAGGCCGCCCTGGAAACGGGCCGGCATGGGCTGTACGTGGACTACAGCGAGGCCCTCATGGGGCCGATCATCAAGGCGTACCGTGCCGAGGACATCATCAACTGGCGCGTCGCCAACGAGGGCGGCAAGACCGCGCTCACAATGGTGGTGCTGGCCGAAGAGGCTGAAATTGACGACGGCTACCAGACTGTGTGCGTGCCGCAGTGGCGCGAGCTGCTGCTGGAAAACGGCCGCTTTGTCGTTCGCCTGTGGCAGCGCTTGCAAAAGGGCGGCGAGCCGGTGCAGGTAGCGTTTGACGAAGCCGGCCAGGTCTTTGACATGGTGCCTAGGTCTGTCGGCGGCCCGCTTGACTTCATCCCGTTTCAGTTCGTCGGCGCGCAGTCCAATGACCCCGCGATTGACGAAGGTCCGCTGTATGACCTCGCCTACCTGAACCGCGCGCACTACCGCAACAGCGCCGACTATGAGGACAGCGTATTCCTCGCCGGGCAACCCCAGCCGTGGATGTCCGGGCTGACCGAGGAGTGGCGCGACCATCTGCAAAAGCAAGGTTCGGCCTATCTCGGCTCGCGCGCCATGCTCATGCTGCCTCAAGGCGGCGCCTTCGGCATCGAGCAGGCGCAGCCGAACACCCTCGCCAAAGAGGCGATGGATCAGAAAGAGTCGCAGATGATCGCGCTTGGTGCTCGATTGATCGAGGCCAGCCAGGCCAACCGCACCGCCACCGAGAGCGACAACGACAAGGAGGTTTCCACCTCCGTGCTGTCGATGGTCTGCGCCAACGTCAGCGAGGCGTACACACAGGCCATCGCCTGGTGCGCGCGTTACGTTGACCTGACGATTGCCGAGGGCGATGGCAAGTACGCCATCAACCAAGACTTCGCCCGCATGGTGGCCGAGCCGCAGATGATCACCGCGCTAGTCGGCGCATGGCAGTCCGGCGCGTTTGCCAAGACGGACCTCCGCGCATTCCTGCGCCGCTTGGGCGTGATCGACGTACAGCGCTCGGATGAGGTGATCGACGACGAGATGGAGGCCGCTGGGCCGGCGCTGGGCATGGCCGATGATGAGCCGATGGCGCCGCCGGACGCCGAGCCTATCGAGCCGCCCGCGCCGCTTGACGTGTCACCCATCGTGGCCGCGATCCTGCAAAGCCGGCCCGAGCCGATGGATTTGGCCGCCCTGCTGTCAGCAGCCAAGAGCGAGCCGCAGCCTCCCATCGATATGCGCCCGGTGGCCGACGCCATGCGCGCGGGTATGGACGCCATGACGGCGGTGATTGCATCCATGCCGCAGCCGCAGGCGCCGCAGATCACCGTCAGCCCTGCCCCGATCACGGTCGAGGCCCAGCAGCCCATCGACATGACGGCCATTGCTGCGGCGATACAGGCCAACGGCCAAGCCCTGGCAACCGCGCTGGGAACCATTCAACCGCCGAACGTGACCGTTACCAGCCCGCCGATCAGCGTGCGCGTGGACAAGGGTGGCGCCGTGACCTTCACGGAAGACGACCAAGGCCGGATCACCGGCGCGACATTGAACTGAGGATCACATGCCAAAAAGCACCGCCACATCGAACAGCATTCTTGCCTTGGTGTTCAACACAACCGCCTGGGCCGACATTGCAGAGAACGACTCGTCTGCTCCAGCAACAAGCCTCTACATCCGCCTGCACACCGGCGCTCTTGCTGCTGGCGATCCCGGCAACACTGCCGAGGCCACCTATGGCGGCTACGCAGCAGTTGCGGTGGTCCGCACCACACTAGGATGGGCGGCTCCCTCTGCCGGCCTGACCGACAACGTGGCCGCGGCCTTGTTTGATGAGTGCACATCAGGATCGAACGTCATCACGCACGCCTCGATCAACAAGGCAGCTTCCGGCGTCGGCGCCTGTCTCTACAGCGGCGCGCTTACCGCATCGAGAACCATCAGCGCAGGTATTCGCCCACAGTTCGCCATTGGGCAGCTCGACATCACAGAAACGTAAAAAGATGAGCGCCTACCAATGCGAGAAGTGCGGCGCCGAGGCTACGTTGACAGACGTTGGCCTGTCGCGCTCCTGCAAGTGCGCAGCTCCTGTTTTGGCGAACATGAAAGCGCACGCCACGGGAGAGGGTCACGCCAGCGTCAAGCCGTCCGCCGCCGAACAGTTGATTGCAGCGTTCCGCGCCATCGGGCAAGCGGTACTGCGGGGGCGCTGAGTGGGCTACAGCCGCGTATCTGAACTCGCCGGCTCGATGGCAGCCGGGCGGCTCTACACGTCTCACTTCCGCAAGAACCCGCCGCACACGACCGTAGCGGGCAACTGGTACGACATGAGCGTGGCCAGCGGCTACCCCAGGCCGAACTACTACGCCGCGTCACCACTGACCGCAAAGACGCTCGAAGCCGCAGACGGGATTTATCACGGCGAGAACAAGTCGCCGCAGACAAAGCACGTTGCACGCTGGAGCCTCTGCTCGCCGACCGCTGGGGCCATTGGCGGCCCCGTGAAGCTGCTGGACTACCTGCTCTATTACCCCTTCGTCGACGGCGATGCGGTGGGTGAAGATCAGAACATGATCAATTACGAGGACAACCCGGCTGTCCCCGCGCTGCCCCGCTACGCCACCGGCGAGGGCGTCTATGCCATGGCCGTGTGCGTGGCCCCCACAATCGGCGGGGGTTCTTTCACGGTCAACTACGTAGATGGCAACGGCGTCGCCCGCACAAGCCCCGTAATGGACATGAGCCTGGCGGCGCTCAACATCGCCACGCTTGCCACGTGCACAGTGGGCACAGTGGGCGCAGGCGGTCCATTCCTGCAACTTGGCAACGAAGGCATCAGGAGAATCACCCGCGTGAACATGATCAGCGCATCGGGTGGTCTGTTCACCATCGTTCTTGTGCGCCCGATTGCAACATCGACCATGCGCGAGGTTTCCACAGCGCGCGAGGTCGAGTTTCTGACACAGATTCCAGGCCCGCCGCAGGTTTTGGACGGCGCCTACCTGAACATGATCATTCAGCCGACCGCCTCCCTGTCTGGTGGTGTCATCACCGGCCACCTCGATTTTCCTTGGAGCGCATGATGGGTTATTCAAGCCACGACGACATGATCAACGAGATCACCACCAACGCCAAATACCGGCGCTTGGAGATGAACAAGAACATCACGCCTGGACACACCGCCACCGCGGGCTGGCACCTGCTGAACGGCCTGGCCGGCTACCCCAATGCCCAAACCTTCCCCGGCACCGATCTGGTGTTTCAGTCCTGCTGGGAGACGACTGGCGACGGCACGGTTGTCGGCGGGCCTCAGCATGGCGGCGTCGTCGCGCCCGACACGAAGCACATCCTCAACATTGGCGCCATGATCAACGCCGCTGCTGGCGCTCCGTTCC
>JBOFFB010000326.1:0-4236 GCA_051648385.1 Allobosea sp. | reverse complement strand
TTGACGGGCAGCGTCTCACCGCTGCCAGAACACACACCCGTCAAACATGAACACCGTTTCACCGCGCTGGTTCACGCCGGTGTTGTGGTGGAACACCAACCCCCAACCGGGCCGCGAGGCCGAGGCGCGCTTGTCGGTTGTGGTGGTCGCATAGCTGATCGCGTCGCCGGCAAACACCGGCTTCAGCCATTTCAGCGATCTGAATCCGGGCGATGAGCCAAGACGCGGCATTGCATCGCCCATCAAACCCTGAACCCGCCGCCGGTGCGCCACCATCAGCCGCATCCAGACCGCTCCCGTGTGCCAGCCGGAGGCGCACAGACCACCGAACAGCGAAGCCTTGGCTGCCGCTTCGTCAATGTGAAAGCGTCGTGGATCGAAAGCTTGGGCAAACGCGACAATATCGTCGGGCGTGAAGGAGAAACTGCCAAGTTCCGTGCGCTCGCCGATGACGACCTCATCGAACAGCGCGATGGGCTTTGTTTCGCCCGTCACCGGCACCAGCCCGCCAACCGTAGCAGGTGGCACATAACGCCAAGGCGCGGGGGCGCTGCGGAAATCCGAAGCTTCAACCTGCCCGCGACGACCGAAAATGATCCAGTTGGTCACCTCCTGCACGGCTTCGGCGTTCTGGTTCATGACCTCGAAACGGAAGCGCACGAGGCCGATGTCGGGGCGAGAGCGGCTCTCCTTCACCTCCAGCACCGTGTGGCGCATGCTGAGCACGTCGCCCGGGCGCACGGGACGCACCCATTTCAGTTCCTCAAGGCCCGGCGCACCCATGCCGGCGCTGTCGAGCAAAAACTCCTCCGCCATCATCCGCATCATGATCGCGGATGTATGCCAGCCCGAGCCGATCAATCCGCCGACAAAGGTCGATTTCGCAGCCTCGGCATCGATGTGGAAATCCTGCGCATCGAAGACTTTGGCAAAGGCGATGATGTCGTCGGCACTGACCGGCTGCTGCCCATATTCGCGTACATCGCCAACCGCAAAATCCTCGAAGAACAGGGTCATGCGGCGTGACTCAGTTCGCGAACCTGAAGTGCAGCACGTCGCCGTCGGCCACCACATATTCCTTGCCTTCGAGCCGGAGTTTGCCGCCATCGCGCGCGCCAGCTTCGCCATTCAGCCCGACATAATCGTTGTAGGCGATGGTTTCGGAGCGGATGAAGCCCTTCTCGAAATCGGTGTGGATCACGCCCGCTGCCGCCGGGGCCTTGGTGCCCTTGGCAATGGTCCAGGCGCGGGCCTCCTTCGGGCCAACCGTGAAGTACGTGATCAGGCCGAGCAGCGCATAGCCTTCGCGGATGACACGGTTGAGGCCTGGCTCGGGCAAGCCCACAGCTTCGAGGAAGTCGGCTTGGTCGGCCAGCGCCATCACGGCGATTTCGCTCTCGATCTTGGCTGAGACCACGCAGGCGCGGGCACCCTCGGACGCCGCGCGGGCGAAGACCTTGGCGGAGAAGGCATTGCCCTTGTCAGCGGATGCTTCTTCGACATTGCAGACATAGAGCACCGGCTTTGATGTCAGCAGTTGCAGCATCTGGAAAGAACGCTCCTCGTCCGGTGTGCGCTCGGTGAGGCGCGCGGGCTTGCCCTCCTGCAGCAGCAGCAGCGCCTTGCTGACCAGCGCCATTTGCTCCTTGGCGTCCTTGTCTCCAGTGCGAACTTTCTTCTCAAGGCTGACAACGCGCTTTTCAAGACTTTCGAGATCCGCCAGCATCAATTCGGTATCGATGGTCTCGATGTCGGCGAGCGGGTCGACCTTGCCCTCCACATGGGTGATGTCACCATCCTCGAAGCAGCGCACCACATGCACGATGGCATCGACCTCGCGGATGTTGGCGAGGAACTGGTTGCCAAGCCCCTCACCCTTCGACGCGCCGCGCACGATGCCGGCGATGTCGACGAAAGTGATCCGCGTCGGGATGATCTGTTGCGATTTGCCGATCAGCGCCAGCTTGTCCAGCCGGTCATCGGGCACGGCCACATCGCCCACGTTCGGTTCGATGGTGCAGAACGGATAGTTGGCTGCCTGCGCCGCCGCCGTCTGCGTCAGCGCGTTGAAAAGGGTCGACTTGCCGACATTCGGCAGGCCGACGATACCGCATTTGAAACCCATGGTTTTTTGCACTCACTTCGAGAGAATAGACATCGGCGAGGCGATGAAGGGATTCATGATGCGCATGCCTGCCACATCGCGTTCGTGCTGCATATCCTCTGACCAGAAGATCTGGCAAGCCGCGCCAAGCGCCGAGGCCAGCAAAACGCTATCAAACCACTGGGACCCCACCAGCTTCTGTAGTTCGATGGCCGCAATCACTGTATCGCCATCAAGCACAGCCCGGCAATTCGGCCGTAGGCCTTCGACATACCGGGCCGCTGTCGCCCTGTCGGTTACAGGCGGCTCGCCGCGTTTTGACTTGGTGAGCGCACGAAACAACTCACTCAGGCTCTGTGGACTGAGGACCAGCATATCCCGCTTGAGCGTTTCCTTCAGCAAATCCGCCGCGATGCTCCGCTTGAGCGGATCGCGTGAATCGGCTGCGTACATCAGCAGGTTGGTGTCGATGAAGCAGTTCATTATTGTCCTCATCATAAAGCGCTTCGCGGCCGGGCCATGCAGATGCAGCGCCAGGCAGACCGGGGCCATCGAGAAATTCGGCCAGGACGGCCAGTTGTCGCGTGGTGTTGACCTGAACTCTCTCAGTGGCCAAGGCGGAGATGTAAGCGGAGACGCTTTGGCCTGCCTCAGCCGCCTTGATCCGCACGAGCGCCAGAACCTCCTCATCCATCGAAATGGTCACATTTTTCATGGCACAGTCTCCACACGAAAACACGAACTTCGTGTAACACGAATCTCGTGTTGTCTCAATCACCCTTGCCCTCACCCACCCGCTTGACCTCGCCCCAGCCTTTGCCCTGCATGATCAGCGCGACGTCGCTCTGGAAGCGCTCGTCGAAGCCGCCGATCAGCAGCGCCGCCTTGTCGGCAGAGGCGCGGCACAAGTCCTCGACCCATGACTGCTCAGCCTTGGCGAAATCATTCAGCACGTAGGCATGCACCAGCGCCTTGTCGCCCGGATGACCGATGCCCATGCGCACGCGGCGATAGTCGTTGCCGATAGAGGCCGTGATCGAGCGCAGGCCGTTATGCCCCGCATTGCCGCCGCCGGTCTTCACGCGCAGCTTCGCCGGGGCGAGGTCAAGCTCATCATGCAACACCACGATGTTCTTCGGCTCGATCTTGTAGAACTGCGCCGCCGCCTGCACCGATTGGCCCGACAGGTTCATGAAGGTCAGGGGTTTGAGCAGCAGCGCCTTGCCAAAGCCGATCACGACCTCGGTCGCCTCACCCTGAAAGCGCGCGCGCCATGGCCCGGCGCGGTGCACGCGCGCGATCTCGTCCAGCGCCATGAAGCCGACATTGTGCCGATTTCCGGCATAGCGCGCACCGGGATTGCCGAGGCCGACCAAGAGAAGCATCACGATCTCTCCAAATGAAAACGGCCGGGTTTGCGCCCGGCCGTCCTGATTTCGATCAGCGCGGGGATCATCAGCCCTTGGCAGGAGCCTTGGCTGGTGCGGCGGGCGCAGCGGCGGGTGCCGCCACGGCGCTGACCAGCGCTTCGACCATCTTGGTCGGGGTCGACACAGCCACCAGCGTCAGGTTTTCGCGGGTGATGGTCTTGCAGCCTGGCGGCAGCACAACATCAGCCAGGTGCACCGAGGCACCTATATCGAGGCCAGCCACCGAAATGTCGAGCGCATCGGGGATGTTGTCAGCCGGCACCATCATTTCGAGCGAGTGCTCGACGATCTGCACCATGCCGCCGCGCTTGACGCCGGGCGACTGGTCCTGACCCGAAACATGGATCGGGATTTCCATCTTGATCATCGTGCCTGCCGAAAGACGCAGGAAATCTACATGCAGCGGTGTGTCCTTGACGGGCTCGAGCTGGTAATCGCGCGGCACAGCGCGGATCACGGTGCCATCGACGTCGATCTCGAACACGGTGGTCAGGAAGTGGCCAGCGTAAATCAGACGGTTGGTCTGCGCGTAGTCGAGCGCGATGGGGAGTGCGGCTTCACCACCACCGTAAATCACGGCGGGAATCTTGCCAGTACGACGAACTGCGCGGGCGGCCCCCTTGCCACCAGACGCGCGCGCCGAAGCCTTGATCTGCTTCATAGCGGACATGTGTCTAATCCTTCACAAAATGAAAGCGCCGC
>JBOFFB010000325.1:0-4266 GCA_051648385.1 Allobosea sp. | reverse complement strand
AGCTGTGCTGATATTGATCGTGACGGCGGTGCGGATGCCCGCCACAATGACAGGCGCGGCCAGTGGCAGTTCGATATTGAGCAGAAGTTCGCGCGGCGTCATGCCCAGCCCTAGACCGGCCTGTTTGGCAGCGGGCGATACGCTTTCAACGCCAGCAATAGTGTTCTCGCAGATCGGCAGGATGCTGTAGAGCACAAGGGCCGTAAAGGCTGGCCAGAAGCCAAAACCGATCATGGGTACAGCCAACGCCAGAACGGCAACCGGCGGAAAAGTCTGGCCCATCGCGGTCAGGACTTCGACCAGCCGGCGGAACTCCCGGCCTGATGAACGCGTCACGTAAATTCCCGCGCCGATGCCGACGATTACAGAGAAAATGCTGGATGCGCAAACGAGCCCGAGATGCGCCAGCACCAGTTCGAGAAAGTCATGCTGCTCATAGAGCGGTCTGTCGAGTTGCGGAAACAACCGGGCAAACACAGGGCGGCTGAACGGCAGCAGCCCCAACAACAGCCCGAATGCTGCCAATCCCAGAAAGAACCGGCGCAGCGCGATTGCGAGACGTGGTGCTGGGTCCGCAATGGCAGGCCGGTTCATGAAACGATATCCGACCGATGCAGCGTGCCAATCACTTCGCCAGTCTCTCCGGTGACCGAGAGGCATTCCGACCTGATCGTAATCAGCCGCGACAGGGCCTTGCGCAGATTGTCATTGCCACTAATGGTTTCACCGCCTGGATGAGTAACCTCAACGCGCATGTGG
This sequence comes from Allobosea sp., assembly GCA_051648385.1. GTDB lineage: Bacteria > Pseudomonadota > Alphaproteobacteria > Rhizobiales > Beijerinckiaceae > Allobosea. The sequence goes on along the minus strand of JBOFFB010000325.1, from coordinate 3,507 downwards.
TCGCTGACCTTTTCGAGCGAGAGCAGCTTGAGGCCAAGGTCGTCCGCTCCAAGAAATTCACGGACGAAAGCACTGGCCGGTGCTTTCAGGAGGGCGCGTGGCGTGTCCGCTTGCACGATGCTTCCCTTGTCGATCAGGACGATGCGTGTGGCGAGCTTCAGCGCTTCATCGATATCATGGGTGACGAAAACGATGGTTTTGGCGGTAGCGCGATGGATGCGGGCGATCTCGGCCTGCAGCCCTTCCCGCGCGATCGGATCGAGCGCGCCGAATGGCTCGTCCATGAGCAGCACATCGGGGTCAGCGGCCAGCGCACGGGCAACGCCGACGCGCTGCTGCTGGCCACCCGACAGCTGATGCGGATAGGCCTTGCGAAACCGCTCTGCGTCAAGATCAAGCAGCTTCAGCAGTTCGGTGATCCGCTGATCGATCCGCCCAGGATCCCAGCCCAGAAGGCGCGGCACGGTGGCAATGTTCTGCGCAATCGTCCAGTGGGGGAACAGCCCGATCGACTGGATCGCGTAGCCCATGCGGCGGCGGATGATCTCTGGCTGGAAGCTGCGGATTTCCGCTCCAGCGAAACGGATTTCGCCCGCATCATGCTCTTCAAGCCGGTTGATCATCTTGAGAATGGTCGACTTGCCGGAGCCTGACGCGCCGATCAGCACGCAGAATTCTCCCTTGGCGATGTCGAGATCGAAGTCCTTGATGACAGTGAGATCACCATAGACCTTTCCGACGCCGCTGAATCGGATCATCGGACCACCCCATTCAATTTGTCGACACCAATCCTGAAGAGGGCATCGACCACGACGACCATCATGACAATCGGCACCGCGCCCAGCAGCACAAGGTCAAGTGCATTGGCGAAAAGCCCTTGAAACATGATGCTTCCAAGACCTCCCGCACCGATCAACGCGGCGATGGCCGCAAGGCCAATGGCCTGCACCAGCGTGACACGCAGACCTGACAGGAACACTGGCAAGGCAAGCGGCACCTGCACCTGCCAGAGAATCTGCCTGTCAGTCATGCCCATGCCGCGCGCAGCGTCGGCAACATGGCGAGGGACCTGCGCCAGCCCTTCGCTCGTGTTGCGAACGATAGGCAACAGGGAATACAGCGTGAGCGCGAAGATCGCGGGTGCGAGGCCGATGCCGCTAATGCCAGCCGCGCCAAGCACAGGCACGGCCAATGCCAGCGCCGACAGCGGCGCCATCAACAGACCGAACAGGGCAATCGACGGAATTGTCTGGATGACATTGAGGCTGGCCAGCACGTTTCCGCCAAGGCCTGACCTGCGAAAGGCGAGGACGCCGAGCGGTACCCCCAGCAGCAAGGTCGGCAGCAGGGCGCCGACGACAATGACGATGTGTCGACCAACCGCCTGCCAGAAGACATCTGCCTTGTTGGCATATTCCTTCATGACCGAAAGATCATCGAGATGGCCGGAGCCGATCATCGCGGCAACGGGAAGAACCGCTGCCCCCCCAGCCAGAAGGCGCTTCACGGCTGCATGACCGGCGCGGGACAGCGTGTCGGCCAAGATCAGTGTGGCGGTGACCACCATCACCCAGAAGCCTGATCCAAGAGACGTGCGCGCGATCGGGGACGCCATTGCACCCAAACGGCTGGCTTCCGTCCCTGCAGCAAAGAACACAGCTGCGATGAGCAGAAAGGCGGCGATCACCAATGCGTCGAGCATCCGGCGGGTTTGCGGCAGGAAAGCCCCGGCGGCCAGCACACTGGCGGGGATAAGCGTCAACGCAATGCTCTGCGTTGACATGGACGGGAACCAAACGGGCTGGCCTGAGACCAGCCGATTGGGTGCATGGTTAAGGAAGGGGAGAATAACCACCCCCAGAACCAGAAAACCAGCCAGAACGAACAGCGGGCGGTTGCGGACCAAACGCACAGCCTGGACCTGCGCGCTGTTTATTTCACGAAGCCCTTGGCCTTCAGAAAGTCCATGGCGACTTTCTTACTGTCCTGCCCTTCGACCTGAACCTTGGCATTCAGACCCTGAAGGGTCACTGCATCGAGCGAGGCGAAGACGGGTTCCAGCAATTCCCGGATTTTCGGGTTGGCATCCAGCGCCGCTTTGCGGATCGTCGGGGCGGGCTCATAGATTGCCTGAGCGCCCTTCGGGTCGGCCATGACCACAAGACCAAGCGCTGCAATGGCGCCGTCGGTTCCATAGACCATGGCAGCATTGACGCCCGATGTCTTTTCTGCGGCGGCGCGGATGGTGGCAGCAGTGTCGCCACCTGCCAGGACAAGTGTCTGGCTCGAGGTCAGCTTGAACCCGTAGGCGGACTGAAAGGATGGCAGAGCCGCAGGGCTTTCAACGAATTCTGCCGAAGCCGCGAGTTTGAAAGCGCCGCCTGAGGAGATGTATTTCGCAAGGTCATCCATGGAGGCAAGCTTGCTCGCGTCCGCCAGATCCTTGCGGACTGCAATGGCCCAGGTGTTGTTGGCTGGTGCAGGCTTGAGCCAGACAATGTTATTGGCAAGATCAAGCTCCGCAGCTTTGGCATAGGCCTTCGCCGCATCCTTCCACACCGGATCGCTGTCAACGCTGAAGAAGAACCCGGCATTGCCGGTATACTCCGGATAGATGTCGATTTCGCCCGCGAGCAGTGCGCCCCGCACGATCTTTGTAGCGCCCATCTGGAGCTTGTTCACAGTCTTAATGCCGTTGGCCTCAAGCACTGCGATGATCATATTGCCAAGAAGCCCACCCTCGGCATCGATCTTGGAGCCAACGCGGACGGGGTTGCCGACCTGAGCCACTGCTCGAGAGGAGACCTGTGCCAGCCCGAGCGTGGCAAGGACCATAGTGCCCATCAGCATCCGGCGATTGAGAAGATAGCGCATGGGAAAATCCTTCATGATCTGCACACAGGAATGTGGGTTTTGCTTTCAGCTTTGCTAGCTGTCGGTACCAACTTGCATGACATGATCGCCGCTTTTTGTCGTGACAACACAGTGATGCTACCAAAACATGGTGCCCGGCGCACCCTTGAATGGTCCGGCCACGCGAGATGTGATCCAGCCACCATAGAACGAGCCGGGCTGCGGCGTCACTTTCTCCCCGTCGACAAAACACGCATCGAATGGCGCGGCATAGAAAGCGATATGATCTTTCAAGAGCGTGAAAGCCTCTGTCGGCGAGGCATAACTCCAACCCACATCATTTAACGCGCCGCCGCCAATATCGACTTGAAAATACTTTGCCTGACCTTTCCACTCACACATCGAACTGCGCGATGATGACCGGAGCCATTGCATTGCAATATCATCGCGCGGGAAATAGTAGCTGGGAGGGTGGCTGGTTTCCAAGGTGCGAATGGCACGGCGGGTCTCAGCCAGCACGATCCCGCGGTGCACAATCATGAGGTGACCATCGCAAGTTTCAGCGACGGCAGGGCGGGGATAATCCCAGACGCTCTCCTGCCCAGGTTTCAACAGATCTGGCTTGATCAACGAAAGGGGTCCTAGAAAACCTTG
>JBOFFB010000324.1:0-2003 GCA_051648385.1 Allobosea sp. | reverse complement strand
GTCGCGCTGACGAATTGCGGCAGGAACGTCACAAAGAACAGCACCACCTTGGGATTGCTGAGGTTGATCCCGATCCCGATCAGAAAAGTGCGCCAGATGCCATTCTCGCCTGCCTTGCCCTCGTCGCCCTCACGCACGTTCAGCGACGAGCCGTTGACGATCGCATCATAAGCCATCCAGCCAAGATAGAGCGCACCAACAACCTTGAGAATGGTGAAGGCGGTGGTGGATGCAGCCAGAAGGGCAGACAGCCCGAGCGCGGCCAGCAACGTGTGCACCACGCAACCGACCTGCGCCCCGCTCATCGCCGCGATGCCATGCCGCCTGCCACCGCTGAGCGTCTTCGACAGGAACAGGCTCATGTCGGGCCCAGGTGTGATGAACAGCACCACGCAAGCCAAGGTGTAGGCAAGTATGACGGATGTGTCAGGAACGAAGCTCATGTGCCGAGCTAGCCCCAATCAGTCCCCGATGGCAACACCCTCGCGACGCGTGTCTGCCCCGCCCAGATAGCCGATCGGCGACACGATGATGGCCTGGATGCCCGAGGTCATCTCGATGGCACGCACCTCGTGACCGCGTGCCTGGAGGGTCGCAATCCATCTCTCAGCCTCCGTACCGCGCTCGATCTCGGTCGGCCCGTTGCGGCTGCCGAAATTGGCAAGGTCGACCGCCTGCTGCGGATCAAGCCGCCAGTCGAGCAGCGCGATGATGGTCTTGGCCACGTAAGGGATGATCTGGCTGCCGCCGGGCGATCCGACCACGGCATAAAGCCGCCCGAATGCATCGAACACCAGCGTCGGTGCCATCGATGAACGTGGCCGCTTGCCCGGCTCGACCCGGTTGGCAACCTTGGCACCATTCACCTCCGGCACGAAGTTGAAGTCGGTCAGCTCGTTGTTGAGCAGGAAGCCGCCCTTCGTCATGATGCGCGCACCGAAGCCATCCTCGATGGTGGTGGTCATCGAGACCGCATTGCCGTCACCATCGATGATCGAAATGTGGCTGGTGCCATACTCGATCTGGTTATCGGCGGGAGCCAGCAACTCCGCCCTGCGGCGCGGCGGCTCACCGGCACGTGCCGTGCCCATCGCGCGCTCGGTGCTGATCAGGTTGGCGCGCGAGGCGATGTAACCCGGATCAAGCATGCCGGTGGCTGGCACATCGGTGAAGGCCGGATCGCCGACATAAAGGTTGCGATCGGCAAAGGCGAGCCTCCCTGCCTCGGCAATCCAGTGCACGGCGTCTGCGCCCGGCCCGAGGCGTGCGAGGTCGACACGCTCGACGATCCCGAGGATTTGCTGCACGGCCAATGCGCCGGAACTCGGCGGCCCCATGCCACAGATGGTATATACCCGGTATCGGCTGCAAACCGGCTCGCGCTCGATCACGCGGTAACCGGCCAGATCAGCCATCGTGATGTCACCGGGATTTGCCGAATGGCCAGTCACCGTCGCCACGATGTCCTGCGCGATGGCCCCGGCATAGAACGACGCCGCGCCTTGACTTGCGAGGGACCCCAATGTGGCCGCGAAAGCCGGGTTCTTCAGATTCTCGCCAACCTCCCGCGCCTTGCCTTCGGCACCATAGAAATAGGCGCGGGCGACCGGGTCAGCTTTCAGCGCCTCTTCGCGCGTCAGCAAGCCGTTCAGGCGTGGCGAAACGGCGAAGCCATCCTCCGCAAGCTTGATCGCCGGTGCCAGAACCTGCGGCCAGGGCAGTTTGCCCCAGCGCTTGTGGGCGTCCTCCAGCAACTTGACGGTACCCGGAACCCCGACCGAGCGGCCACCGACCACCGCTGCCATGAAGCCGAGCGGCCTGCCATCGGCACCGATGAAGCGCTCTGGTTTGGCGGCCATCGGCACCGTCTCACGGCCATCGAGCGTCGTCGTCTTTCGGCGGGCCTGATCCCAGTGGACCATGAAAGCACCGCCCCCGATGCCTGAGCTTTGCGGCTCGACAAGGTTCAGCACCAGTTGCACAGCGATGGCTGCATCGACTGC
>JBOFFB010000323.1:0-2970 GCA_051648385.1 Allobosea sp. | reverse complement strand
GATTCATGCGCCCATACGAACTTCTCACCCCGACATCGTCAGGGCTATATTGCCCCATGGCAGATATTTACATCGATCCGGTTCGGCCTGTGGCGCGGGCCTTGATCACCCATGGCCATGCCGACCATGCGCGGGCGGGCCATGGCGCGGTGCTGGCCACGCCCGAGACGCTCGGCATCATGGCGGTGCGCTACGGTGAGGGATTCACCCAAAGTCGGCAGGTGGCCGTGTTGGGCGAGACAACGCGCATCGGCGGGGTCGATTTCAGCTTCCATCCCGCCGGCCACGTGCTTGGCTCGGCCCAGATCGCGGTCGAAGCGGACGGGATGCGCATCGTCGCCTCGGGCGACTACAAGCGTGCGCCAGACCGTACCTGCCAGCCTTTTGAGCCTGTTCCGTGCGATGTCTTCATCACCGAAGCCACGTTCGGACTGCCGGTGTTCCGCCATCCGGATACCGCCGGCGAAGTGGCCAAGCTTTTGGCCTCGCTGGCGCTGTTTCCGGAGCGCTGCCACGTTATCGGGGCCTATGCGCTGGGCAAGGCGCAGCGGCTGATCGCGCTGATCCGCGACGCGGGCTATGACCGCCCGATCTACGTGCACGGCGCGATGGAGAAGCTGATTGCGTTCTATGAGGTGTCCGGTGTTCCGATGGGCGACATCCGCAAGGTGGTGGCGACGGAGCGCAAGACGTTGAAGGGCGAAATCGTGATCTGCCCGCCAAGTGCCATCCAGGACCTGTGGGTGCGGCAACTGCCTGATCCGGTGACAGCCTTTGCCTCGGGCTGGATGCGGATCAGGGCTCGCGCCCGGCAAAAGGGCGTTGAGCTGCCCTTGATCGTCTCGGACCATGCCGATTGGGACGACCTGTGCGCCACCATCCACGAGGTTGGTGCGCCTGAAATCTGGGTCACCCATGGCCAGGAAGATGCGCTGGTGCGTTGGTGCGAAATGAACGGCATACGCGCCAAGCCGCTGAGGCTGGCGGGTTATGGCGATGATGGCGAAGCGGAAACGAGCGAGGCACAGCCGGAGCCAGCCGCGCCATGAGTGCCGATCTCAACAGCTTCGCCTGGCTGCTTGACCGACTGGCTTTCGAACCACGGCGAAATGGCAAACTGGCACTGATCACCGACTATTTCCGCCGGACGCCAGACCCGGAACGCGGATTTGCGCTCGCTGCGATGACGGGGCAACTCACGTTCGCCAATGCCAAGGCGGGCATGATCCGCGCGCTGATCGCGGAGCGGGTAGACCCCGAACTGTTCGCGCTGTCGTATGACTATGTCGGTGATCTCAGCGAGACCGTGGCGCTGATGTGGCCGGTACAGCACGGGGCGCCCGGCCACAACCGGCCGCCCCCTACCCTTGCCGACATCGTGGCAACGCTCGCCATCACCGACAAGCGTGCCTTGCCTGCCCTTTTCGCCAGTTGGCTCGATGCATTGGACGAGACCGGGCGCTGGGCGCTGCTCAAGCTGATCACAGGCGGGCTGCGTATCGGTGTGTCAGCTCGCCTGGCCAAGACGGCGCTGGCGGCACTCGGCAGCTTGCTACCCGATGACATCGAAGAGGTCTGGCACGGACTGGAGCCGCCATACGCTGCGCTATTTGCATGGGCCGAAGGTTCCGGACCAAGGCCAGAAGCCACCGACCCCGCCCCGTTTCGGCCCGCGATGCTCGCGCACCCACTGGAAGACGAGGATTTCGACCGGCTGAACCCCGCCGACTTCTGCGCCGAATGGAAATGGGACGGCATCCGGATCCAGGCAGCCTCTGGACTGAGCGCACAAGGCCAGCGCATCACGCGGCTCTATTCGCGTACTGGCGAGGACATCTCGGGCAGTTTCCCGGATGTAGCCGAGCGCGTCACGTTCGACGGTGCCATCGATGGCGAGTTGCTGATCATTGTCGATGGCCGCGTGCAGAGCTTCAACGTCTTGCAGCAACGCCTCAACCGGAAAACGGTGAGCGCTAAACTGATCGCCGAGAACCCGGCACATATCCGCGCCTATGACCTGCTGTTCGATGGCCTTGAGGATGTGCGCGGCCTGCCCACGGCGGAGCGGCGCACGCGGCTGCAAGCCTTCATCGCACGCCAAGGCAGCGAGCATATCGACCTCTCCCCCCAGCTTGATTTTGCGACATGGGACGAGCTTGCCGCCGCCCGCGCCGACCCGGCCAGCGTTGGCGCAGGCGCGGATGCCGACGCCATCGAGGGGCTGATGCTGAAGCGCCGCGACGCGCCCTATCTGCCGGGTCGGCCCAAGGGGCTCTGGTACAAATGGAAGCGCGACCCGGCGCTGCTCGACTGCGTTTTGATGTATGCCCAGCGCGGGCATGGCAAACGCTCGTCATTCTACTCGGATTTCACCTTCGGCTGCTGGACAGCGGATGATGTGCTGGTGCCGGTCGGCAAGGCCTATTTCGGCTTCACCGATGAGGAATTGGCCCAGCTTGATCGCTTCGTGCGCAAGAACACGATCAACCGCTTCGGTCCCGTGCGCGAGGTCACGCACAACATGGAGGCTGGCCTGGTGTTTGAGGTCGCCTTCGAAGGCATCCAGCGCTCGACACGGCACAAGTCCGGCGTGGCCATGCGCTTTCCCCGGATAAACCGTATCCGCTGGGACAAGCCGACGCGGGAGGCGGACCGGATGGAGACCATCGAAGCGATGTTGATGAAAATCGAGGAACGGGCATGAGCGGCCGTCAGCTTTGAAGGATCAAAGCCGATGGTATACCTCGCACAGGTTCGGGCGCGCGTTCGCGCTTGCCAAAGTCCCGCGCGCGACACGGAGCCTTTGTTCAGCCACCACGTGAACCTGTTGGGCACTCCAAACGTATCAATCACATGTTGAAAATCATCTGCGCACTCGGCTTCGCCCTCCTGACGGGTTCGATCATCTGGGCTTTTGGCCGCGCGCCGTTCTGGCCGGCGGTGTTCGAGATCGTCGCCAACCCTTGGGGC
>JBOFFB010000322.1:0-2208 GCA_051648385.1 Allobosea sp. | reverse complement strand
TCAGCGTTCAGCAGATACTGGATGATGCGGCACTTGGCAGCATTGAATTCCAAGAGCGTTAATCGCACGGTGACGAACTGTGTTTAACCAGTGTTACACACCCGACTATCTTCTCACGGAGGCTACCCCCAAATGCGTTCAGCAATGATTTTGTCCGGTGCAGTGCTTGCGCTGGGTTTGATGGCACCAACTCTCGCCTCGGCTCAGGACGCGGCTGCGGGCGAACGGCTGTTCAACCAGTGCCGCGCCTGCCATCAAATGGGGGAGACAGCCCGCAACGGCGTCGGCCCGCAACTCAACGGATTGTTTGGGCGCAACAAGGGTTCGGTTGCCGGATACACTTATTCGGCCGCTTATCAGGCGATCAAGGACCAGGCCTGGAGCGAAGAGAATTTCACGGTCTACATCAAGGATCCGCGCGGCGTGACGCCTGGCACGAAGATGGTCTACGCTGGCATGAAGGACGAGGCGCAGATTGCAAACCTCATCGCCTTCCTCAAGCAGTATGCTGCGGACGGCAAGCGCACGCAGTGAGCACTGTTATCCAGCCATCAGATACAATGGGCGCTGGTGACAGCGCCCTTTTTCATGGATGGTTTTCAAACCCTTTCGAACATGCCTTCTTCGCGCCAGACGGCTTCGAGAGCCTGCACCAGATTGTCGATGTCGGCATCGCTGTGCATCGGGGTCGGCGTGATGCGCAGCCGTTCGGTGCCGCGCGGCACGGTCGGGTAGTTGATCGGCTGGACGTAGATGTTGTGCTCGGCCAGAAGCCGATCTGACAAGCGCTTGCAGGCAACGGGGTCGCCGACCATCACCGGCACGATATGGCTGACATTGTCCATCATCGGGATGCCGGCCGTGGTGAGCCTGGCGCGAACCTTGGCGACATTGGCCTGATGCTGCTCGCGTTCCGCCGAACTGGCTTTCAGGTGCCGGATCGATGCTGTCGCGCCCGCCGCGACGAACGGGGGCAGGGCGGTCGTGAAAATGAAGCCGGATGAGAAACTGCGCACAAAATCGCACATGGCATGCGAGCCTGCGATATAGCCGCCGACCACGCCAATAGCCTTGCCAAGCGTGCCTTCGATCACGGTAAGCCGGTCGCTGAGGCCTTCGCGGTCAGCGATGCCGCCACCCTTTGGCCCATAGAGGCCGACGGCATGAACCTCATCGAGATAGGTCATCGCGCCATAGGCATCGGCCACATCGCAAATCGCCTCGATAGGTCCGATATCGCCATCCATCGAGTAGACCGATTCGAACGCCACGAGCTTCGGCGTGCGCGGATCGAGCGCGGCCAACCTGCGCTCCAGATCACCGACATCATTGTGGCGGAAGACCTGCACCGGCGCGCGGCTGTGGCGGATGCCTTCGATCATCGAGGCATGATTGCCCGCATCCGAAAGGATCACGCAGCCCGGAATGTTCGCAGCCAGGGTCGAAAGCGTCGCCCAGTTAGAGACATAGCCCGAGGTGAACAGCAGTGCCGCTTCCTTGTCGTGAAGGCCGGCCAGTTCCTGCTCCAGCAACACATGGTGGTGGTTGGTGCCGGCGATGTTGCGGGTGCCGCCAGCGCCCGCGCCACACTCGTCGAGCGCGTTGTGCATCGCCTCCATCACGGATGGATGCTGGCCCATGCCGAGATAGTCGTTCGAGCACCAGACCGTGACCACATGTTCGATGCCGTCACGCAGATGCGTGGCCTTGGGAAAAGCCCCACGGTGGCGCTTGAGATCGGCAAAAACCCGGTAGCGCCCTTCGGTTTTCAGGCCATCGAGCTTGTCCTTGAAGAACACCTCGTAGTCGAGGAAGGGCGATGTCTCCGGCGGCTTGCGAAAGGCGTTGCGCTCGGGGTGCATTGCTTTGGTGCCCCTGGCCCCGGCCTTAGGCTCGTTTGATGGCATCATCGCGGGCATGTCATCCATCTGGCGGGACATCTCCCGATGTGTTTCGCTGTCGTCAGTCATGGGTCTTCTCCCCGTCCTGTTCTTCTTATGCAGCACACGCAGCGAAAGCGGCATGCAGCCGCTCCCGGTCGAAACTTGGGCCCACAACCGTCACGGTGGCTCGGTTTGCGCCCATGGGCATGAACTTGTCGAGAGACGCATGGCCATCTGCGACGGCAAACCGCAGCCAGCCGTCAGAAACCTCCGCAGTGCCGTCAAGGCGCATGACATGACCAAAATCACCAGTGATCACCGCGTT
>JBOFFB010000321.1:0-1804 GCA_051648385.1 Allobosea sp. | reverse complement strand
TCGCGGACGTAAGCCCAGATCCGGCCCTGCTTCACACCCTTGCCCAGGCCTTTGTCCCGCATGGAGCGGTCCAGAACCCGGATTGGCGTATCATCGGCATGCAGGAGATCGCTCCCCATGATCTCAGCCTCGAGCCGGTCTGTGAGCGGCTTCAGCACCTGCATGGCCCGGCCGCACCACTCCACCAGTGTGCTGTCGGGAATGTCAGCCCCCATGCGGGCGAAGATCTCGTTGAGGCGATAAAGCGGCAGATGATCGTCGAACTTGGAGACCAGCATGTAGGCCAGAAGGTTTGCGCTCGCCATGCTGCCGGGGATCGGCCGGCTGGGAGCAGGCACCTGCACCATCTTCTCGCAGCAGCGGCAGGACTTCTTGAGCCTGGCGATCTCGATCACACGCAACTGTGCAGCAATCATGTCCAGCATCTCGCTGACGTCCTCGCCTACGAGCCGCAGTTCGCCGCCGCAGTCAGGGCAACTGCTGCCGGGATCGATCTCCCGGCGCTCGCGCGGGGTGGCTTCCGAGACGCGCGGCCGGCGCCGTGGCTTGCGGCCGCCTGGAGCGTCCGCGGCCACCGGAGGCTCAGCCTCTGCCGTTTCCTCAGCCGTGGGGCCGGTATTGCTTTCGGCAGCCGCGATCAGAAGATCCTCCAGCGCCAGTTCCAGCTGTTCGATCTCGCGTTCGATCTTCTCCGAGGACTTGCCGAAGACCTGCTTCTTGAGCTTGGCGATGCGCAGCCTGAGGACTTGAATCAGCTGATCATGGGCGCGCAAGGTGACTGTCATCTTGGCGTTTTCGGCCTGCAGTGCCGCGATCATCGCCTTCAACAGAGCGGGATCATCAGGCAAATCTGCAGCAGCGATCGACATGATCCTGACTACCATGAATCGCGCCAAAAATCCATTAAAACCAACATATTCAGTGAGATAAATCTAACCAACACGGGCTGGTGGTGCACCCCAGTCTGGCCGGCGCCAGTCAATTCCTTCCCACAGCATTCCAAGTTGCGCCGCGGTCAGGCGCGCCGTGCCATCCTGCACGGAAGGCCATGGAAACCGCCCCCGTTCCAGGACCTTGTAATAAAGGCAGAACCCTTGCCCGTCCCAGTAAAGCAGCTTCAGCCGGTCACCGCGCCGGCCGCGAAAGGCAAACACCGCTCCACCCGTCGGCTTCTGGCGCAGCACATCCTGGGCAAGCATCGCCAAGCCGCCGATGCCTTTGCGCATGTCGGTGATCCCGCAGGCAAGATAGACCCTGACGCCCGTTCCCGGGCCGATCATGCCGCTTCCACCACGCGGATCAGTCGCGCCAACGTGTCTGCATCGAGGTTACTCTCGAAGCGCAGGCTGCGCCCGTTGCTGAGACGCAATTCGATTACTATTGACGCCACCGGAGCATCATCCTGGTGCCTCGATGGACCGACCTGCAGGGACGGTGTGTCGACGGGGAGAAAGACCGCACCTGCCGACGGCACCAACAGGCCCTTCATCTTGATCTCATGACGCCAGGTGTAGATTTGCTGCCGCGTAATCTCGTGGCGCTGCGCAACCGACGTCACCGTCGCACCATCAACCCCTACCGCCAGGACGATCGCCAGCTTATCCTCGTCACACCAGCGGCGCCGCCGCTCCCGCCCAAGAACATCGCCCTGCATCGCCAACCCCGCTCAAGACACGTCACTAACGACGTCGTTATGCACGTGTCTTACGCCATCATGATAACATCAGGCAGGCGGTACCAATCGGTCGGTTACGAAGATGGTGAGGGCTCGGCGGATGAAGAACCCTGACAACCCGGTGTGGCC
>JBOFFB010000320.1:0-12421 GCA_051648385.1 Allobosea sp. | reverse complement strand
CTCTCGAAGAGCCGCAGCACGTCAGTTGCCTTGAAGCCGTTGATCACGTCAAAACCGTCTGACTTGCTCATCGCCACCACATTGAAGCCGGAGCCCATGTTGATGGTGTCGTTGCCGGTGCCGCCCTCGAAGTAGTTGGTGCGGTTGCCGCCTGTGATCACGTCGTCGCCAGAAGCGCCATACAGTTCGTTGAGGCCAGAGCCGCCGAACAGCACGTCGTTGCCAGCGCCGCCGTCGAAGATCATGTCGGCAGAACCGCCCTTCATCCAGTCAGCTTGGGCCGTGCCGCGCACGATGCCGACATTGCTCAGGCTGTCGATGGTGCCGTAGGTGTCCTCGACGATACCTGTTTCCATGTTGACGGAGATGGCGCGCGAGCCACCTTCGAGGCTGTAGTCGACGAGGTTGTAGGCATCGGCGCCACCGTCGAGCTTGTCATCGCCGTGGCCACCGACCAGCGTGTCGCGCCCGCCGCCGCCCATGATGACGTCATTGCCCGCGCCGCCGAACAGCGTGTCGTTGCCGTCGCGGCCTTCGATGGTGTCATCGCCACCGGCACCGTCGATCACCGAGCCTGCCGACGCTGCGACGAGTTTGTCGCCGAAGTAGGAGCCGACAACCTTCTCGATGAAGACGAAGCTGTCGATGTTGCCGAAGGTGTTCTCGGCATAACCCTTTTCCATGTCGACAAAGACGCCGCGTTCGCCGCCCTGGTCGAGATAGGACAAGGTGTCGAAGCCGTTGCCGCCGTCGATCCTGGCACCATTGGCGCTGGAGACGATGAAGTCATGGCCGTCGCCGGCGTTGATCGCGGTGATGCCCTTGACAGCCCAGATTTCGTCAGCGCCTGTGGTCCCTTCGGTGGTCTGCGCGGCAGTTTCGGCTGCAAGCTGCTCGGTTGCAAGCTTCTCCGCAGCGGCCTTCTCTGCAGCAAGCTTTTCGGCAGCAGCGGCTTCGGTGGCCGCCTTCTCGGCAGCGGCTTTTTCGGCAGCGGCCAGGACTGCGGCAGCCTTCTCAGCAGCCAGAGCCTTTTTCAGTTCGGAATTTGCCGCCGAGATGCTGGTGGCAATCGCCTTCTCTTCGGCCCGGGCTGCATCGCGTGCCGCCTTCGCGGCCGCCAGATCCGCGATCTCCTTGGCGACTGTGGCGGCCTTTTCGGCGACAACCTTGTCGGCCGCTGCCTTCGGGATGGCTGCGGTGTCGGCGGCAGCCTGCTTGGCTTCCACCGCTTTGGTCGCGGCATCGGCTGCGGCGCTGCGCCCGGCCAGTGTCTTTTCAGCCGCGGACAATTTGTCAGATGCGGTTTCCAGCGCCTTGCGGGAGGCGTCGACGCGCGCTTCTGATGTCTGGAGTGCCTTGTCGGCATTCTTCAGCTGTGCCGCCGAAGTCTTCTCGGCTTTGGCGGCCTGGCTGGCGACTTTGGAAGCATCAGCCGAAGCTTTGTTGGCCGTGTTGAAAGCTGCGTTCTTTTCCACAGCGATTTTCTGGAGCTCAGTGCGCTCGAAGCTCGTCTTTGCAGCCTTGAAAGCGGCATCGGCTTCGGCCTTGGCAACTTTTGCGGTCGCAACTTCGGCTGCGGCTTCGTTCGCCTTCGCCTGTGCGGCAGCGGTCTTGGATTGGTTGTCGGTCAAGACCTTGAGGGCCGCATCACGGGCAATGGCGGCTTTCTCGCCGGCTTGCTGCTCGTTCGCAAACTTGGTCTTTGCGACGTCGAGCGTGGTAAGGGCGGATTTCAATGAGGCTTCGGCCTTGGTCTCGGCGACATTCGCACTCTTTTCGGCGTTCTTTGCCGAATTCAGTTCATTGTTGGCCTGCTTGAGGACGGTTCCGGCAGCCTTCTGCACCGCCACGGCTTCGCTCTGTTCTGCCCGTGCGGCCTTGAGTTCAGCCCTTTCGGCGTACACGGTACTGATCGTTTTCGAGACGGCGGCCTTTACCGCAGCAAGTTCGATTTTGAGGCCCGCGATTTTTGCCGCAGTTGCCTGTGCGCTTGTCACTGTCATTGTCCAGTTCCCATTTGGCGCGTTTCATTCTGATCCGCGCAGCCCTGCAGTGGGACATAGAGGTGATCACTTGAGACAGGTCTAAGCACTTGCGTCGCATTTTATGCAAATGCGTATTTTCTGACAGGCAAACACTGTCAGCCCACGAGCCGCGCAACCTCCTGCCGCACGAAGGGCAGCAACTCGCGGTCGAACCACGGGTTTGCCTTCAGCCAGGCATTGTTGCGCCATGAGGGATGGGGCAAGGGAATGATGCGGGGATTGCCGCTTTTGGCGTATATCGTCTCCCAGTTCTGCACCATCTCGGTCAATCCGCCGCCGCCACCGCGCCGCCCTAGGTGATATTCCTGAGCATATTGGCCAATGGCGAGAATGAGCTGGATGTCGGGCATGCCCTCGAACACGCGGCCCCGCCACAAGGGCGCGCATTCCCTGCGTGGCGGCAAGTCACCGCCTTTAGCGTCCTGCCCTGGAAAGCAGTGACCCATTGGCACGATGGCAACTTTTGACGCGTCGTAAAATTGCGCCTCGCCAAGCCCGAGCCACTCGCGCAGGCGCACGCCGGACGGGTCCATGAACGGCTTGCCGCTGGCGTGCGCCAAAGTGCCGGGTGCCTGGCTGGCGATGCAAATCCGCGCGGCCGTGCTGGCCTGGATGATCGGGCGCGGCTCGTGCGCCAGCGGCTTGTCCTTGCGCGGTATGTCCTTGCACACACGGCAGGCGCGCAACTCGGCAACAAGCTCATCGAGCGTACCAGTGAGTGTTTCGTCGGAACGGATCTTGCGGGGCATGCGGGTCTTTTACACCATCACTGGCAGCTGTCATCGGCCCGAAAGCGTCATTGCGAGCGCAGCGAGGCAATCCAGACTTTCGCTGCCGTGATGCTGGATTGCCTCGCTACGCTCGCAATGACGGATATCGGGTTATGATCGCCTGAGCCCCCCAGCTTGGACGTTCCTGCAATCTCGCATGCCACGCCGTGAGATGGGCAAATTCCGGTGGCATCGCGATCTTTGGCACGCGCGCGAAATCGAGCGAGATGCCGCCGGTGATGTCGGCGATGCTGAAATTCACCCCGCAGATGAACGGGCGGCCATCGCTGAGATGCCTGTCGATGAGCTGCATCTGGCCTTGCGCGCGTTCGCGGTTGGCCTCGCCCCAGGCAGCCACCTGCGGCACCTCCCGATGCACCATGTGCGGATTGGTGTGCCGGAAAGTTTGGGCGATGTTGGTGTAGAGCCCGAATTCCAGCCGCCGGTTCCACATCTCGACCTGCGCGCGCTCCTTGGCGCCTGTGCCGAACAGGGCAGGGGTCGGGTGCAGTTCCTCGAAGTAGCGGCAGATCGCGACGCTCTCGGCAATCACTGTGCCGTCATCCAGCACCAGCGCCGGCGTGCCCATCCACGGATTGAGCCCGGCGAACTCCGGCGTCTTGTGTTCCAGCCCCGCCAGATCGAGCTGGACCAGCTCAGGCATGGCCACGCCCTTCTCGGCGATGAAGATGCGGGCGCGGCGCGGGTTGGGCGCTCGGGTGACGTCATAAAGTTTCATTGGAGTATGACCGCAATCATATTGGAGAATGAAGTAGGCACGGATTTCGTCAAGTCGAGAGATTTTTGTCAAAGAATGCGAGCAGGCGCCCGTTTTGAACGTTACGGTTTTCAGGGCCAAACCCATGTCCTTCGCCTGGGTAGTAATGCACCTCTGGCGAACGCCCTGCTGCCTTCAAGCGTGATTCAAGTCGCCGCGTCCGGTCCACACTCCATAGCCTGTCGTTCTGGCCATGGCTGATGAACAGCGGTCCGGTAAAACGCTCGATTTCGATGGGTGTTCCATCGGCCAGGCCGTCAGACGAGCCGCGCCAGCGCCATGCCGGTTTTGTTCGGTCAAACGTCGTCCTCGGTGCCTTTGCCGGATTGAAGTCCTCCGCGATGAAAGCGAAAACGACAAAATCAGATGGCGCATGCACAGCGACGGCGTCTGGCAAGTCAGTGGCTCCGTCCCGCGCCATCAGGCTTGTCAGCAACAGGGCGTGTTCCGCACCGCGCGAGTGCCCGTAAAGCCCGACTTTCTGCCCGCCGACTTTTTCATGCCGTTTCAGCAAACCCAGATATTTCGCCGTGCGGTCAAGATCGACATCGTGAATATTACCGGCATGCCAGGTGTTGCCGCCTTTGCTGTAGGGCAAAGGGAAAGTCACATAGCCATAAGAGGCCAGATAAAGAGCAATGACAGCAATGGAGCCGCTATAGCCACCTTCACTGCCATGCAACATCAGAATCCCCGGCCATGTGCCAGGGCCTTTTGGAGCATAGATTGTCCAATCGTCCGGCCCCTTGCGCCATTCGACCTCTTGTACCGTGCGCGCAATCGCATTTTGCCCAAAGACCGGGTTGATGCTGCCGGTCGCCATGGCAACTGCACCCACTGCACCAGAAAGAACCTGTCTTCTGCGCATGTGTTCGATCCTCGTGATCCCAGAGAGCAAAACAGCAAAAAGCCGCCCAGTCAAATTTTCTGAAACTTTTTTCGCTTGGCTGTCGATTGGCGCGAATCCCATTCGTCATGGTGGTGAAGGCGCGTTGCCCTTTGTTAAAATTGCAGGAGAGTTCCATGATGACAGAAGTGCTTTTGGTGACAGGTCTCGGTGCCGCCGCTGCCGTCGCAGCCACCTTTCTCTTGCCAGCCGCCGTGCGCTTCGAGCGCAGCCGCACCATTGCCGACACCCCCAACTCCCTTGTTGCCGTGCTGGACAGCGGGGCAGGCTACCAGAAGATGAACCCCTACAAGGACGCCGACCCGAACCTGAACATCACGCTGCAGGGGCCGGAGCGTGGTATCGGGTCCGGCTTTGCCTTCAAGGGCAAGGACGGCACCGGCACCCAGACCATCATCGCCATGGAAGAAGGCCGCTCGGTGACCATGCTGATCGACATGGGCGCGATGGGCAAATCCACCCACACCTACCTGCTGCAGCCTGCCACCGGCGGCACGACCGTGACGTGGCGCATGGATGCGGGCTTCGGCATGAACCCGATCGGCCGCGTCTTCGGACTGTTTCTCGAGCGCATGCTGGGCCCCACCATGGAGCGCGGCCTCGCCAATCTCGACCGCGTCGTGACAAACGCTGCCTGATTGTTCCATCATCCCCAACCAAAAGGACTGAACCCATGCGTTACACACTCTTTCTCTACAGCGAAGAAGCCAACTGGGCGAAGATGACGCCTGAGCAGCAGCAAGGCGCGATGGCAGCCTTTGGCGGCTACATCGAGGCGCTCAAGCAGGCCGGAGCGCTGATCGCGACCGACTGGCTGAAGCCAACTGCGACAGCCACCACCATCACGTTGCGCGGTGGCCGCCGCATCCAGGACGGCCCCTATGCCGACACCAAGGAACAGCTCGGCGGCTTCTTCGTGATCACTGCGCCCGATCTTGATGCGGCGATTGCCTGGGCCGAGCGCTGCCCGGTCGCGCAGTTCGGCTACATCGAGATCCGCCCTTCGAACATGCCGGCATGAGCGACAGAGATGTCATTGGGGAGCGGGTCGCCCATGCGGCCCGCGTCTCCTATGGCCGCTTGGTCGCGATCCTGAGCTCGCGCAGCGGCGATATTGCCGCTGCCGAAGACCATCTGGCCGAGGCCTTCCGCCGCGCGCTGGAAAGCTGGCCCGAGGCGGGCGTACCCTCCAACCCCGAAGCATGGTTGCTGACGGTGGCGCGCAATCTCGCGCGCGACAGCGCAAAATCTGCCGCCGTGCGCCTGACCACGCCGCTTGACCTCAACGAAATGGACCCCGCCGCCATGTCTGTTGATCCATTGGCCATTCCGGACGAACGCCTGAAGCTGATGTTCGCCTGCGCCCATCCGGCGATTGATGAAGCGATCCGCACGCCGTTGATCCTGCAAACAGTGTTGGGCCTCGAAGCCGCCGAGATTGGTGCTGCCTTCCTCGTGCCGGGCGCGACGATGGCGCAACGACTGGTCCGCGCCAAGCAGAAGATCAAGGCCGCCGGCATCCCCTTTGTCATTCCAGAAACGCCTGACATGCCTCCCCGCATCGAAGCCGTGCTGGATGCGATTTACGGCATCTACGCGCTACACTGGATCGATGGGGCCTATGCCGGGGCCGATGCCGCCCGTGATCTCAACGCCGAGGCACTGTTCCTGGCCAGCCTTGTGGCGGAGTTGTTGCCGGATGAACCCGAAGCGCTGGGGCTTGCCGCGTTGATCGGCCTTGCCGAAGCGCGGCGCGATGCCCGGCTGGATGAGGCCGGGCGCTACGTGCCGCTGGCTGAACAGGACACTGCCCTCTGGAACGGCAGCATGCTGCTGCGTGCCGAACGGTTGTTGTCGCGTGCCGAAAAGCTTGGTCGCATCGGACGCTTCCAGATCGAGGCCGCGATCCAGTCCGTGCATGCCGTACGCCGCATCACGGGCCGGACGGATTGGCCGGCCGTGGTTGCACTCTATGAAGGGCTGCTGAGACTTGCGCCCAGCGTCGGTGGCGTGGTCGGGCTGGCAGCAGCGCTTGGCCAGTCTGACGATCCGGCCCATGGGCCGAGTGCTGGCATTGCTGTGCTCGATGCCTTTGCCGAACAAATTGGAGCCGATTTCCAGCCATGGTGGGCGACGCGAGGAAGGCTGCTGGCAGAATCAGGCCAACATTCCGCCGCTCGCGAGCACATTCAGCGCGCGATCGATTTGAGCACCGATCCTGCCATCAGGGACTTTCTGGCAACATCGATCCGGTCGTTGCCTCATCACGGCTTGTCGTCCTGAGCAACACAAAGAAAAGGCCGCTCGTGAGAACGGCCTTTCAAGTGCAGCTTTGTGTTCAAAGCCAAGAGGAACGGCGTCAGCTTAACTGACCATGGCCAGACTGACAGTCAGGATGACTGCTTAGAGCATTGCGCACAAAAGTGGGTACCGGTTTTGTGAGTACGCAATGCTCTAACTTATCATGATCGATCATCTTTCCGCATTGAGATGGAATCCATCTCAATGCGGGATGATCTAAGGCATCCATCAAGCATTCTCGCCGCGCGCGAACGGCAACACATGCATGCGCCGCTTGGTTGCCGCGAAGATGGCGTTGGCGACGGCGGGGCCGATCGGTGGCACGCCGGGTTCGCCCACACCGGACGGTTTGTCGGTGGAGGGCACGATATGCACTTCGACCACCGGCATCTCGTCAAAGCGCAGCACCTCATGACTGTCGAAGTTGCCCTCGACGACGCGGCCCTTGTCGAGCGTGGTCTGTGACTTCATCACAGCGCCAAGCCCGAAACCGATGCCGCCCTCCATCTGGGCGCGGACATTGTCCGGGTTGACCGCAACGCCGCAATTGACCGCGCAGACAACCCGCTCGACCTTGAACGACCCGTTCGGGCGCATCGAGATTTCGACCACCTGCGCCACTTCCGTGTCGAAGCTCTCCGCCATGGCGATTCCGCGGAAACGCCCGGCAGGAAGCGGTGTGCCCCAACCGGCCTTCTCGGCAGCAAGCTTCAACACACCGGCATGCTTGGATGCCGGGTCGAGCAGCGACATGCGGTACTCGTAAGGGTCCTTGCCGGTCATGGCTGCGACCTCGTCGAGGAAGACCTCGACCGCATAGGCGGTGTGGGTCGAGCCAACGGCGCGCCACCACAACACGGGAACGCCCGTCGTGGTCGTGGTCAGGTCAACCTTCTGCGCCGCGAACTTGTAAGGCAGGTTGTTGGCACCTTCCACCGAGGTCAAATCGACCCCGTTCTTGACCAGCCCGGCCGCAAACGGCGTGCCAGCAACGATCGACTGGCCAACGATGTGGTTGTACCAACCAACAATCTTGCCATCCTTGTCGATGCCGGCCTTCAGGCGATGCACGTAAGCCGGGCGATAGCGGCCCGCCCGCATGTCGTCCTCGCGCGTCCACTGCATCTTGACCGGCGCGCGGAAATCGATGGCTTTGGCCACCGCAACCGCTTCGACGATCACATCCGCGTCGATGACAGCACGCCGTCCGAAGCCGCCACCAGTCTTCATTACGTGCATCTTGATCTGATTAGGCGGTACGCCGGCAATGGCGGCGGCAGTGCCTTGGTAGATGTCAGGCATCTGGTGCCCGCCCCAGATTTCGATGGTGCCATCCGCATTGCGGCGAACGACCGCATTCAGCGGCTCAAGCGCAGCGTGGGCAATGTAGGGGAATTCGAACGTCGCCTCGATGGTGCGCGCAGCACCCGCAATGGCAGTCTCCGCATTGCCGTCGTTGCGCGCATTGGCGATGCCGGGCTTCAGCGACAGCGCGCGATACTCCTTGGCCAGATCGACGCTGGAGCGCTTCTCCGCCTTGCTGTCATCCCATACAGCGGTGACAGCCTCGCGGCCCTTGATCGCCGACCACATGTCGACAGCGACGACCGCCAGCCCGCGCGGGTGCCGCACCACGTCCACCACCCCCTTGATCGCCTTGGCCTTCGTTGCATCGAACGAGGTCAGCGTCGCGCCGAACAGCGGCGGGTGGATCGGCACGGCGGTCAGCATGCCCGGCAGTTTCACGTCACCGGTGAAGTCCATCTTGCCGTTTGATTTGGCCATTGAATCCAGACGCCGCAATTTGTCATTGCCGATGAACACCCAGTCCTTCGGCTCCTTCAAGGTGACGTTGGCCGGGGCGGGCAGGGCAGCAGCTTTCGCAGCCATCTCGCCGAACCGGGCAGTCCGGCCCGATGGGTGGCTGATGACACCGTTGGCGACGCGGATGTCGCCGGCCGACACGCGCCACTCTGCGGCAGCTGCGGACACGAGCATCTGGCGGGCAGCGGCACCAGCTATCCGGTAGCGCTCCCATGAGGCGGGCATGCCGGTTGAGCCGCCGGTACCCTGAATTGCGCCGCCCCAGGCCGGGTTGCCATAGAGCTTGGGATCACCAGCACCGCCCATGGTCTTCATCTGCGACCAGTCGGCATCGAGCTCCTCGGCGACCAGCGTTGCGATGCCGTCATAGATGCCCTGGCCCATGTCCATGTGGGCCGAGATCACGGTCACGGTGTTGTCAGGCGCGATGCGCACATAGGCGTTGAAGGGCGTCACACCGCCGGTCGCTGCGCTGGCAGCCCTCGCAGGCTGAAAACCCACGGCAAGTCCACCTGCAACCGCAGAGGAGCCGATCAGGAAAGAGCGGCGGGACGGAGCAACGTTTTCAAGACGTCTCATCATGTTGGCGAGCATCATTTCGTCCTCCCTCAGGCCAGCGCTTTGGCGGCAGTGTGCACGGCTGTGCGGATGCGGGCGTATGTGGCGCAGCGGCAAAGGTTGCCGACGAGCGCAGCATCGATGTCGGCATCGCTCGGCTTCTTGTTGGTTTCGAGCAGCGCGATCGTGGCCATGACCTGACCGGACTGGCAGTAGCCGCACTGCGGCACATCAAGCGCCGTCCAGGCGGCTTGCACAGCCTTGGCGACCTGACCCTCGGCAGCCTCGATAGTCGTGATCCTCGCGCCTGCAACAGCCGAAACCGGCATCGAGCAGGAGCGGACGGGCTGGCCATCGATATGGACCGTACAGGCTCCGCATTGCGCGATGCCGCAGCCGTACTTGGTGCCGGTCAACCCGACGTGGTCCCGAATTGCCCAGAGAAGTGGCATATCCGGGTCGATATCCAGGCGCCTCACGGTGCCATTGATGTTGAGCTCGATCATGTGTTGTCCCTCAGTGGTCCAGTTGCAAATTACAAAAGTTATGATCTGGGTTGATGGCAGCAAGACTACGGCAACCCGCGCACTCACTGCTTTGTGAGGACGCATCGGTCATGTATGTGCGAAATCACACACCGACGAGTATCAGCTGCGTGGATGCGTTGCGCGGTACTCGGACGGCATCATGAACTTGCCGCTCCATAGCCCGGTCTGCTGCCGTCGGGCCTGTGCCTGCTCAGTCGGATAGTCGCCGTAGTCGACGGCAATGCCCTCGCGCACCATGGTCGCGTTGAGTCCGATCTCGCCACGACGGCAGACCCCGAGAAGGCGGCCATAGCGGTCACGGCCCTCGACCGCACAAACCACTGCGCCACGCTGCAAATGGGCCCTGAGCCATTTCTTCGCCTCGACCCCGCAGGCATAGTCACGGCCGACCTTGTTCTGGCAGTATTGGCTGAGTTCGGGCGCATCAATGCCCTTGAGGCGGATTTCCTGGCCAGCCAGCTTCAATGAGTCGCCATCGATGGCCTCGCCGAAGCCCGCCACTTCGTCGGGTGCGGACCAGCGCTGCTCGATGTAGCGCGCGCCCATGACCAGAAGCACGAGCGCACCAGCGCCAGCCAGCCAGTCCGTCAGGCGCCGCCCGCGAAAACGCTGTCGGTAGGGGATGAAACTCTGTGATCGCATCAGCAAGACGTTAACGATTCCCGTGCAACGTGGAAAGGTTATCGCGTGTCGCGTAAGCGTGAAAGTGTTCTGACCAAAACATGTCCGGGCGTTTGACCAGAGAATCCGTGCAGATCGCACCGGTTGCCGGCCCACAGGCCCGTGGCAACGACGAGGATCGCATCGGCCAACGACGCATGCAGGTGCGCAACCTGCAGACCGTGCGCGAGCGCCTGACCTCGGCCACAGGGCTTGAGTTGTCATTCGAGAACGAACTCGTTCGCCAGTTTGTCGACAAGGTGAATGGCCCGTCCGGCATGATCATGCTGGTCATGACGGTTGCCGTTTCGCTGGTCACCTCGCTTTGGATTTCAGCAGGTCACGGGCTGCTCTGGAGCTCAGCGGCTTTGCTGTCCTTTGCGGGTCTGTTCATCTTGGCCCGCCGGGCCATGGAGGCGCCTGAAGACGGCTTTCTCGCCAATCGCCAGGGTCTCGTGATCGCGATCGCACTTCAGGCTCTTGTCTGGAGCGCGCTGGTTCTCGTCTTTCTTGGTGTCAACGACCCTGTCGCCAAGATATTCGTCGTGGCCATGTTGATGTTTTACGGCACATTGGCGGTGATGATGGCCTCGACCGTCCCTCTTGCTACTTATGCCGCTCTTGCACCTCTGACCTTGGCACTGGTGGCACTTCTCGTCCACGACCGTCAGATGGGCACGATGACTATTTCCATGGTCGGGCTGGTCGGACAGGCTTTCCTGCTTTTCCTGGGTAATCGGCTCTACTCGCAGGCTGTCGCCACGCTCGAATTCCGCGCCGAGAAAGACATCCTGATCGCGCAACTGGAAACGGCCACGATCAACTCCGAAGATGCGCGCCGCAAGGCGGAGGACTCCAACCTTGCGAAGTCCAAGTTCCTCGCCACCATGAGCCATGAGCTGCGCACGCCGCTCAACGCCATCCTTGGCTTTTCCGAAGTGATGAAGAACGAGGTCTTCGGACCGCACGCTTCTCCGTCCTATCGAGAATATGCCTCCGACATCCATTCCAGCGGCCAGCACCTGCTCAACCTCATCAACGAGATCCTTGACCTGTCACGCATCGAGGCAGGTCGCTATGAGCTCAAGGAAGAGGCGATCAACCTTGCCCATATCGCAGATGAATGCCTGCACATGCTGACACTGCGTGCAAAAGCCAAGGCGCAGGTCATTCGGCAGGCTGTCGAGCCGGATTTGCCAAAGATCTGGGCCGATGAGCGCGCCATGCGCCAGATCATCCTCAATCTTTTGTCCAACGCCGTTAAGTTCACGCCGCAAGGGGGCGATATCGCACTGAAAGTAGGATGGACTGCGGCCGGGGGGCAGTACGTCTCGGTTACCGACAATGGCCCCGGCATCCCGGAGAACGAACTCAACACGGTGCTTTCCAGCTTCGGGCGTGGCTCGCAGGCCATCAAGACGGCGGAGGAAGGCTCAGGGCTTGGCCTGCCCATCGTCAAGGGTCTGGTTGATCTGCATGGCGGAGGCTTCACACTGAAGTCGAAGCTCCGTGTTGGCACCGAGGTAATGTTCACCATACCTAGCTCGCGTGTCATGGACACCTTGCCTGCAATCCACGAGGAACCGCGTCGGCGCACGGCGTGACGGAAGCAGGTTGCCGAGAATTGACAGGCAACATGCGTTCTCTTAACTCTTAACACCTCGATGCCGAGGTCGAATGATCTGGTCTTTTGCCGCTGGCAATGGAACTTTGCCGTGGCAATCGTGCCAACCTTCCCCCAAAGATATCGAGACAGATGGCTCCGCGGAGGGCGGACCGGCAACCACTGACTGACGAGAAGGCAGACTGACAATGGCAAGCGGCACCGTGAAATGGTTCAACCCCACCAAGGGCTATGGCTTCATCCAGCCCGATGACGGCTCACAGGACGTATTCGTCCACATCAGCGCCGTTGAGCGCGCCGGCCTGCGCGAACTGCGCGATGGCCAGAAGATCTCCTACGAAATGGCGACGGACCGCCGCAGCGGCAAGCAGAGCGCCGACGACCTGAAGGTCAGCGGCTGATATCA
>JBOFFB010000319.1:0-16438 GCA_051648385.1 Allobosea sp. | reverse complement strand
CCGTCACGGCCTCTGCGCGCACAACAACGCCCTCCGATCGACAGGCCTTTTCCAGCACCTTGTTGATTACCGAGGCCCAAACCATGTGTGCAAACGGCCCGGTTTCGCCAATCTCTGGCCCGGTCGAACCCGCAAATGTAAGATAAGTCGGGCGCACAACGTCGCGGGTGCGGCTGTCAGTCACCACCATCTCGGTGATGGCCTCGGCCCCGTTGGCCATCTCTTCCCAAACGCCAAGCGCACTGAACATGCGCCGCCCCGCAGCTGAGATGGCATAAGCCCGATTGCCAGCCTGCGGCGGCATCGCCAGAACAGGGTCTGCGACGATCACATCGAACACCTTGCCAAGGCTGCGCTTGAGCGCCAGACCCAGACCCAGACCAGCTAGGCCGGCCCCGGCAATGATGATCCTCATCGACATTGATCGTGTCCTCCACGCGATTGGTCATCACCGATCTTGACGGGCTCCGTGTGAACCCGCCTGATGCAATTGGCAACTCATCGGGTGTTCGACGCAGCGCTTGGTTGATCCGCGTCTTGCGCTTGGCACCCGGTTGCATTTGGAGATGACCATGGCCAGCGCTGTCGATGCCCTTGTTGATATCCTCGACCTCGAACCGCTGGAACGCAATCTGTTCCGTGGTCGCAGTCCGCAAGTTGGTTGGCAACGCGTCTTCGGGGGCCAGGTCATCGGACAAGCCCTGGTGGCCGCCTGCCGCACGGTTGAGGGGCGTCGACCCCATTCGCTGCACGCCTATTTCCTGTTGCCCGGCGATCCGAAAGTGCCGATCATCTATGAGGTCGATCGCATCCGTGATGGCCGCTCGTTCACAACGCGTCGGGTGGTTGCGATCCAGCACGGGCAGGCGATCTTTTCGATGTCGGTATCATTTCACGTCGACGAGACTGGGCTCGACCACCAGGTCGCCATGCCCGATGTGCCCATGCCGGAAGACCTGCCGGGCGAGGAAGAGGTGCGCAACACCATCCTGCCGATGATGCCAGCCGCTGTGCGCGCCTATTTCGAACGCGAACGCCCGATCGAACTCAGGCCCGTGGAGTTCGCACGCTACAGCCTGCGCACTAGCCTGCCACCAAAGTTCCATGTCTGGATCCGGGCAACCCGCCGCTTGCCTGATGACCCGGTGCTGCACCGCTGTGTGCTGGCTTACGCGTCGGACATGACACTGCTCGACGCATCACTGATTGCCCATGGCCGCACCGTCTTCGAGAAATCGATTCAGGCTGCCAGCCTTGATCATGCGCTCTGGTTTCACCGGCCCTTCCGCGCTGATGATTGGCTGCTTTACGCACAGGACAGTCCATCGAGCTCATCGGCACTCGGGTTCTCGCGCGGCCTGATTTTCAACCAGCAGGGCCAACTCGTCGCCTCGGTCGCCCAAGAAGGGCTGATCCGCGAAAGACCCGACCTCGGTTGATGCCCACAACTGCCTGTATTCTAGGCTGCTGCATTATTTGTAGGCATTGTGAATGCTGGCACATGCGGCGCCCGCGGTTTTGCATCCCCAATGCAGTCAAATCACGCGCCTCCCGCACGAACACAGATTCGTGAGCGTTTGGCACACTCCTTGATAGGCAAGTCCTGAAGCCCCGCTCGTACCGGGTTTTCGGACGTCAACCGGACATCCGGCCTCGATACAAGGCCGGATCAGTCCAGATCCAAGCTGTGAGGCAACATGAAAATCGTGATGGCCGTCATCAAGCCGTTCAAGCTCGAAGAGGTGCGCGATGCGCTCACCTCCATGGGCGTGCACGGCCTGACCGTGACCGAGGTCAAAGGCTACGGCCGCCAGAAGGGTCACACTGAAATCTACCGTGGCGCCGAATACGCCGTGAGTTTCCTGCCGAAGATCAAGATCGAGGTCGCAGTGGCCAATGACATGGTCGGCAAGGTGATCGACGCCATCACCGGCGCTGCTCGCACGGGGCAGATCGGTGACGGGAAAATCTTCGTGTCCTCGATCGAACGCGCGGTCCGCATCCGCACCGGCGAAACCGATCACGATGCGCTCTGACCGGCATAAGCCATTCTGGGCAAACAATTTCTGGAGTATACACCCGATGTTCAAGACACTTAGATCAGGGGCTGCCCTCGCGGGTTTCTCCGCCACGGTGACCGGCGCTCTTGTCGCGGCAACACCGGCACTCGCCCAGGCGCAGAAGGTCGACAAGGGCGACACCGCCTTCTTGATGATCTGCACCGTGCTCGTGTTGCTGATGACCATTCCGGGGCTTGCACTGTTCTATGGCGGCCTCGTGCGCACCAAGAACATGCTCTCGGTCCTGACCCAGGTCTTCGCCATCGTCTGCCTGGTGATGGTCATCTGGGTCACCTACGGCTACTCGCTCGCCTTTACCAGTGGCGGTGGCCTCAACGACTATATCGGCGGCTTCTCGAAGGCCTTCCTCAACATTGCGCCCGAAGGCAAGACCATCGCCGACGCTGTCGCAGCCACATTCTCGAACGGCTACTATGTTCCGGAACTGGTCTACATCATGTTCCAGATGACCTTTGCCTGCATTACCTGCGCGCTGATTGTGGGGGCCTTCGCCGAACGCATGAAGTTCTCCGCGCTGCTGTTGTTCTGTGCGCTCTGGGTCACGTTCGTCTATCTGCCCATCGCCCACATGGTCTGGTACTGGCCCGGACCGGACGCGCTGGCAGCTGCCGCCAAGGCCGTTGCTGAAGCCGGTGCCGACGTTGCCAGGAAGGCTGCAGCGGAAGCCGAACTCGCCAAGGTCACCGCTGACGCCGGCCTGATCTTCCAGTGGGGCGCACTCGACTTCGCCGGTGGAACGGTCGTGCACATCAACTCCGGCATCGCTGGCCTCGTGGGTTGCCTCGTTCTCGGCAAGCGCATCGGCTACGGCAAGGAACTGATGGCTCCGCACTCACTGACCATGACGATGATCGGCGCAGCCCTGCTTTGGGTCGGCTGGTTCGGTTTTAACGCGGGCTCCAACCTCGAGGCCAATGGTGTCGCTGGTCTGGCCATGGCCAACACGTTCGTGGCAGCTGCCGCAGGTGGCCTCGGCTGGTTGTTCATCGAGTGGATGACGAAAGGCAAGCCATCGCTCCTCGGCCTGGCGTCGGGAGTGGTCGCTGGTCTGGTGGCTGTCACCCCGGCCTCCGGCTTTGCCGGCCCGATGGGCTCCATGGTCCTCGGCCTCGTCGCTGGCGTCGTTTGCTTCACCTTCTGCTCGACCGTGAAGAACAGCTTCGGCTACGACGATTCGCTCGATGTCTTCGGCATCCATTGCGTCGGCGGCATCCTTGGCGCTCTCGCAACGGGCATTCTGGTCAACACCGCTCTCGGCGGCACCGGCATCCCGGACTACACCAGCAAGCCCGGTGAACTGGCCGTCGGTGCGTATTCACTCGGCACACAGCTCTGGGCCCAGGCCAAGGGCGTGCTGATGACGATCGCCTGGTCAGGCATCGGCTCGTTCATCATCTACAAGATCGTGGATGTGATCATCGGGCTGCGCGTCACCACCGAACAGGAGCGCGAAGGCCTCGATATCGCCGAGCATGGCGAGCGCGCCTACAATTATTGAGCTGTGCTTCTTCACAGCATCAGTTGGCCCCGGTGCATGTTGCACCGGGGTTTTTTCGTTGTACCGGCACATTTGCAGTTTCCCGCGAACACAAGGTTAAGCAGGCCTTAACCCGCCATTCGCTAATGTTCAGGTGTTGGCGGCGTCCATGGCGGGCGCCGCAATCCATTCGCCACGTGGTGGCGTGTGAGAGTGGGCCACAGAACAATGCGCATGATCCGACGCCACTCCATGATCGACTATCTGCCCCCGGCCTTGCGGGCATTCGTGCATCACCGCGCCGCCGAAATGGCTGGTCTTGCTATCATTCTGCTCATCGTGGCGCTTTTGTTATCACTGGCGAGTTGGTCGGTTGACGATCCCAGCCTCAACAACGCCACAGATGGCCGCATCAGGAATTTGATGGGCCGACCCGGCGCGGTCATGTCCGACTTGCTGATGCAGCTCTTCGGCCTCGGTGTCATTGGAGCGCTCCTTCCACCGTTTGCCTGGTCATTGAAGCTTCTGCGCACGCGCACGCTTGGCCGTGTCGCGCTGCGAATCGTGTTGTGGCTCATGGGAGCCATCGCAGCCGCCACCGTTGCCAGTGCATTGCCGCCCTCGGCGCTCTGGCCGCTGCCTTCGGGCCTTGGTGGTGTCGTCGGAGATACGTTCTATCTCGGGACACGAAACCTGATCGGCCTTTCCAGCTCTGCCTTCGGCGGCCTTGTCGGTTTCCTCTATCTCGCAGTCGCCGTTCTGGCGCTCACCGCAGCGTCAGGCTACGCCTTTACCCGCGAAGCTGACGATGATCTTGAAGTGGCGCTCAAGGACGAGGATGATGATCGTCAGGATGCCGAGCCGGGCCTTGGCGTGATCTTGGTGGGCAGTGTGGCGCACATGGTAATGACCATGCGTGGTCGCTTCAGGCGCTGGATCGGTGGCGAGGCAATGGCCACCGCCACCGCAGGATCGATGTTATCCCGCGACACCGGTCCAGTCGCCGGGCGCATCAACAGGACGCGGATCGAGCCAGGTTTTGCCGAGCCAGCAAGCGACACGCTTGCCGCACGCGCCAGACCGGCAACTGGTCACCATAACGCTCCTGTCGAGCCGCCATCGACACCACGTTCACCGATGCCCGCAACTCATGTGCACAGCGATGAGGATGCGGAACCCGCCAGTCAGCGTGTGTCTGCTCCCGCCGCACCTCCGAAACCCGGCAAGCGCATCCAACGCGAGGCTCAGCCGTCCTTGCTGGACCGCGAAGAGTTTTCACTTCCCGCGCTGACATTCCTGTCCGAACCCAAGAAGCTGCCTGTTGCGCAGGTATCGACTGACGCTCTCGAACAGAACGCGACCTTGCTCGAAGGCGTACTGGAGGATTTCGGCGTACGTGGCGAAATCGTTCAGGTCCGCCCAGGCCCTGTCGTCACACTTTATGAGCTTGAGCCCGCACCGGGAACCAAATCTTCCCGCGTCATCAGTCTTGCCGACGACATCGCTCGTTCGATGAGTGCGGTCTCGGCCCGTGTCGCGGTGGTACAAGGCCGCAATGCAATCGGTGTGGAACTGCCCAACGCCAAGCGCGAAACGGTGTTTCTGCGCGAATTGCTGGCGAGCGCCGACTTCGAGCAGAGCAAGCACAAGCTTGCCTTGTGCCTTGGCAAGACCATCGGCGGCGAGCCTGTCATCGCCGATCTTGCCAAGATGCCGCATCTTCTGGTGGCCGGCACCACAGGATCAGGCAAGTCCGTCGCCATCAACACCATGATCTTGTCCCTCCTCTACCGGCTGACGCCGGAGGAATGCCGACTGATTATGGTCGATCCCAAGATGCTCGAGTTGTCTGTCTACGATGGTATTCCGCACTTGCTGACCCCTGTCGTGACCGATCCCAAGAAGGCCGTCGTGGCGCTGAAATGGGCCGTGCGCGAGATGGAAGAGCGCTACAAGAAGATGTCGAAGCTCGGCGTGCGCAACATCGACGGCTTCAACCAGCGCGTTGTCGAGGCTCGCGACAAGGGTGAGGTCATTACCCGCACCGTGCAGACCGGCTTCGACCGCCACACAGGCGAAGCGATCTACGAGCAGGAGACGATGGAGCTTGAAGCTCTGCCATATGTCGTCGTCATCGTCGACGAGATGGCCGATCTGATGATGGTGGCTGGCAAGGACATCGAAGGTGCCATCCAGCGCCTGGCGCAGATGGCCCGCGCTGCCGGCATCCACGTCATCCTTGCCACCCAACGCCCCTCCGTCGATGTCATCACCGGCACCATCAAGGCCAACTTCCCGACACGCATTTCCTTCCAGGTCACCTCGAAGATCGATTCGCGCACCATCCTTGGCGAGCAGGGTGCGGAACAACTGCTTGGCCAGGGCGACATGCTGTTCATGGCCGGTGGTGGTCGCATCACCCGCGTCCACGGCCCGTTTGTCTCCGATGGCGAGGTCGAACGTGTCGTCGCTCATCTCAAGACGCAAGGTCGTCCCAACTATCTTGATGCCGTTACCGCTGACGAGAGTGAGATCGCGGCGGCGGCGGCGGCCGACGATGACAGCGCGGTATTCGACAAGAGCGATATGGGCGCCGCTTCCGAAGACCCTTACGAACAGGCCGTGGCGGTCGTCTTGCGCGACAAGAAGGCCTCGACGTCGTATATCCAGCGTCGCCTGCAAATCGGATACAACCGCGCTGCGTCCATCATGGAGCGGATGGAAAACGAAGGCATCGTCGGCGCGGCAAATCATGCTGGCAAACGCGAGATTCTGGTCGAGACCGAAGAGTCGCGTCACGACAACTGAAATCGGGCTCATTTGCGCCTTCACTGGCAGGCAATTGAACTTGGGGTAACGCGTACCATCTAAAGATAACCCCGTCGGCCTCAGGACCGGCGTCCTCGTTTCTTCCGAAAGGAAAATGGCATGAAACTGCGCGCGACCGCCTTGGCGGCCTTGGCTCTGACGGGCTTCGTCGGCGCTGCATTTGCGCAGACCGCACCCGCGCCGCCGCGCAGGCCAAGCGATGCCGGATCAGGCAGCGCTGTCGCTGCTCCCGGCGGTTCAGGCCCGATGCGCCTCAACACCGACGTGACCGCTCCCCCGGCGCGATCTGGCAACCCGACCACCGACAATGCTGCAGCGGGTCCGTTGAGCGAAGAGGCCGCGCTCGATCGTGTCAACACGTACATGAACTCCTTCCGTACCCTGATTGCGGACTTCACACAGTTGGGGGCCGATGGCCGCAAGTATGAGGGCAAGCTCTACATTCAGCGCCCTGGCCGGATGCGCTTCGAGTATCGTCCGCCAGCGACAATCGAGGTGATATCCGATGGCACGACCGTTGCGGTGCGCGACAAGAAGCTTGCGACCCAGGACAACTACCTGATCGGACAAACGCCGCTGAAGTTTCTCTTGAAAGAACAGATCGACCTCAAGCGCGACGTCAAGGTGATGAGAGTGACCTCGAGCCCTGACATGATCCGCGTCACGGTCGAGGATCGTGCAACCCTCGGCGGCACTTCCCGCATCACCTTGCACTATGATCCCAAAGCCAACCGCCTGAGGCAGTGGGTGATCATAGATCCGCAGGGCTATGAAACCTCGGTCCAGGTCGCAAATCTCGATACCGGCCGCAGGCCTGATCCCGATCTTTTCAAGATCAATCTCGAACGCCTCATCGAGAACCGGAATTGATCGCGCCATTGGCGATGTTTCGTGATCACCTTTGCTTTCTCAGCGCTGTTTGTGCGGGGCGTGTCATGAACAGCGGCACAGAGCACGTTGCGACAGTGATTTCAGCTCTGGACTTGCCATCGGCGGTCAGTTGAGCGCATCACACTGGCAAAGTAATCACCACCGCCCGGACCTGCGCCATGCAACTGTCAGTCACCACCTGGAACATCAATTCCGTTCGCCTGCGTTTTCCGATCGTGAAGAATTTTCTGGATGAGGTGCGGCCAGATATCCTTTGCCTGCAGGAAACCAAGACGCCGGATGACAAGTTTCCGGCGGCGGATTTCCGGGCAATTGGCTACCTTCATCAGGCCTTCATCGGCAACAAGGGCTACAATGGCGTTGCCATTCTGTCGAAGCTACCTTTCAGCGACAAAGGCATGATGGAGATGTGCGGTCGAAGCGACGCCCGTCATGTGTCGGTGACCCTGGCAAATGAAGCGCGCAAGGCTGCTGGGGTCACCATTCACAATTTCTACGTTCCCGCCGGCGGCGACGAACCTGACCCTGAGATCAACGAGAAGTTCGCCCACAAGCTGTCATTCCTGGCAGAGATGGAGCGCTGGGCGGCAAGCACGAAGCCGACCATGGGCCCGGCGATCCTCGTTGGCGATCTGAACATCGCCCCTTACGAAACCGATGTCTGGAGCCACAAGCAGTTGCTGGATGTGGTCTCGCATACCCCAATCGAGACAACGGCTCTCGAAGCTTTGCGCCGTGACCACGGCTGGATCGATGCTGTCCGTCAGATGCGACCGGAGCCAGAGAAAATCTACACGTGGTGGAGCTACAGGGCACAGGACTGGGAGGCAGCCGACAAGGGCCGCAGGCTTGATCATGTCTGGCTGTCACCCGATCTGGCGAAAGCACTGGGATCGGCTGAAATCCACAAAGCCGTACGCGGCTGGGAGCGGCCTTCGGACCACGCACCGGTTACCGTCAGGCTGGCGTTGTAGTTCAGCGATCGATCGCCATCAGACGATCACGGACCCCACCGAGATCGTGCGCCATTCCCTGCACCCGTGCCGAAATGGCCTGGTGCAGCAAAGCGGCGGTATCGGGAAATTCACCGAGCACACGCGCCATGACCGAGCGGTTGAGACGCATGACAGTCGATGTCTCACGCGCAATGGCAGTTGCCGGACGTTGAACTTCAGCAAAAAGTGCCGTCTCGCCAAGCAGACTGCCCGGACCAGCGATCTGCATGGCAGGCGACCCATCATCTCGGGCATCAAGAGCGATCATGCCCGCGGTCAGCAGATAGGCACAATCAGCGGTCTCGTTCTTGCGAAACAGGATGTCACCTGCGCGCAGAAACCGGGTTTCGGCAGCAAAAGCGATGAGCCGCAAGGCCTCGCGCGGCATCACACTGAGCAGCGGCTGCGCCAACAGCACATCGATATCGTTTTCAAGGGCCATGCGGTTTTCGCTATCAGGTCAAGGTTCGAGCCGGTAGCCACCGGGATCGGTCATGAGAATGGTGGCACGCCCGGTATCGGGCTCGATCTTCTGCCGGAGCCGGTAGATATGGGTCTCGAGCGTATGGGTGGTCACGGTGGCATTGTAGCCCCAGACCTCCTGCAACAACACGTCGCGAGGCACCGGTTTGCGACCGGCACGGTAGAGAAAACGCAGGATGGCGGTTTCTTTCTCCGTAAGTTTCAGCTTCGAACCCTTGCCGGACACCAGAAGCTTCGATCCTGGATGGAACGTGTAAGGCCCGATCTGGAAGATCGCGTCTTCGCTGGCTTCATGCTGTCGCAAATGAGCGCGAATACGGGCGAGCAAGACGGCAAAGCGAAATGGTTTGACGACATAGTCATTTGCACCAGCCTCAAGCCCCAGCACTGTATCGGTATCCGAGCTCTGCGCCGTCAGCATGATGATCGGGCTTTTGAAGCCATTGCGGCGCATCTGCTTGACAGCATCGCGCCCATCCATGTCGGGCAGACCGACATCCATCACGGCAAGGTCAATACGCTCGGCTTTCGCAACCGCGATTGCCGTCTGGGCATCAGCTGCCTGCACGACCTCGAATTCGTCATACTGGGCCAGTTGCTCGGCGAGGGTCTCGCGCAGGACGTCTTCATCATCAACAAGCAGAAGCCGGTGGGTCTGTGACATGGATCGAACCAGTTTGAATACGAGTGAATGGTAAGACGATAGCGCCTTTCACAAGAAAGAAGAAATCCTGATCTTGTCAGCGCCCCTGTTCGGACTACCCTGCCAGTCCACGGCAAATCCGACTGCCTGCTTTTCGGACTCATGGAAGATAAATGAGAATCGCTCAGGTTGCGCGACTGTCGACATTGCGGGTGGTTCCGTCCGTGCGAAATCGCACACGCGGTTTCCTGATTGCCGGTTTCAGCTCTTTTCCATGCGCAATCGGGCGTGGCGGCATCATCGTTTCCAAACGTGAGGGAGACGGCGGCACGCCGCGCGCCGAATTGCCACTCCGCCGCGTCTTCGTCAGGCCCGACAAGGGGCCGTTGCCACAAAGCCTGTTGCGCAGACGCCTCATGACACCCGCCGATGCCTGGTGTGACGACATGTCTGACCGTCGCTACAATCGCCTGATCAGCCGACCGCCCGGCGAGGCGGAGGAACGGCTATGGCGAGCCGATCACCTGTACGACATCATTGTCGAACTCGGCTGGAATGACACGCCTATCCGGCGCGGACACGGCAGCGCCATCTTCTGGCATTTGCCGCGCGCCGGCATGACACCCACAGCCGGTTGCCTGGCGACCACGCGGGATGTGTTTCACAAGGTTCTGCCGCGCTTGTCAGCCCGTGCGCGGTTGGTTGTCGGCAGGCCATGAGCGGCGCCGGTCAGCCGCGCACGCCAAAGATGGCGCTGCCGATCCGAACGTGCGTTGCACCAAGCTGGATCGCGGCGGCGTAGTCGGCGCTCATTCCCATCGACAACGTCGAGATGCCATTTCGCCGCGCAATCTGTCCAAGCAGCGCAAAGTGCGGTGATGGAGGCTGCTCTGAAGGTGGGATGCACATCAGGCCCGTGACAGACAAGCCATAAGTCTCCCGGCACATCGAAATGAACGCATCTGCAGCGCGCGGACTGATACCGCCTTTCTGGGGTTCGTCACCGGTATTGACCTGAACCAGCAATTTGGGGCTCCGCCCTTGCTTGGCAATTTCGCGGGCCAGTTCCTTTGCGAGACTTTCGCGATCAAGCGTCTCGATCACATCGAACAGGGCCACAGCGTCTCGCGCCTTGTTTGACTGCAAGGGCCCGATCAGATGAAGCGTCACGTCCGCGAAATCCGCGCGCAGGTCTGGCCACTTCGCCTTCGCCTCCTGCACGTAGTTTTCACCAAAACTGCGGTGCCCTGCTTCCAGAACCGGCCTGATCGCCACAGCGTCGAACAACTTCGATACCGCCACGAGGGTGACTTCTCCCGGGCGGCGGTCAGTGTCGCTTTCAGCGCGCCGCACCAGCCCCGAAACTTCTGTAAACCGCGCCAGAATATCCATGGTCATGATCCCGCCCAAGACGCTTATGGCACCAAAAGCGCCTGAAACCACGTTGACCGCGCACGCCTGATCGTGTCCTAGTCCCTCCGTCACCGTGCACGCAACAGGCGTTTGCGCGGCAACACTGTTTTGCGCCCCTGTGCGGCACGGTATGGATGCTGATCGACTGAGATGATGACCGAGCGCTACAATCCCAAGGATGTCGAACCCCGCTGGCGCAAGGCGTGGGATGCAGTTGAATTGTACCGGACGCGCAACGATGATCCGCGTCCGAAATATTATGTTCTTGAAATGTTCCCATATCCTTCTGGCCGGATCCACATGGGTCACGTGCGCAATTATACGCTTGGCGACGTTGTTGCACGCTACAAGACCGCAAAGGGCTTCAACGTACTGCATCCAATCGGCTGGGACGCGTTTGGCTTGCCAGCTGAGAATGCTGCGCGCGACAATAATGTCAATGCGCGCGAATGGACCTATGCCAACATCGCGACGATGAAAGGCCAGTTGCTGAACCTCGGCTTGTCATGGGATTGGTCGCGCGAGATCGCTACATGCGATCCAAGCTACTACAAGCACCAGCAGTCCATGTTCATCGATTTCTGGAAGACCGGGCTGGTCGAGCGCAAGTCGGCCAAGGTCAACTGGGATCCGGTTGACATGACGGTCCTCGCCAACGAGCAAGTGATCGATGGCAAGGGCTGGCGCTCCGGTGCCCAGGTCCAGCAACGCGACCTGACCCAGTGGTTCTTCAAGATCACCGATTATGCGCAGGAGTTGCTCGACGGTCTCGACACGCTTGATCGCTGGCCCGACAAGGTCAAGCTGATGCAGCGCAACTGGATTGGCCGCTCGGAGGGCATGATGCTGCGCTGGGCGCTGGTGCCTGACACCGCACCCCGAGGCTTCGACGAACTGGAGATCTACACCACTCGCCCCGATACGCTGTTCGGCGCGTCTTTCATGGCGATTGCGCCCGACCATCCACTGGCCAAGGCTGCTGCGGCAACCAATCCAGCGCTCTCGGAATTCTGCGAATTGTGCCGACGGATGGGCACATCTGCCGCCGAGATCGAGACAGCTGAAAAGTTGGGCTTCCACACCGGCGCGTTCGCCATTCACCCGCTCGACAGCGCCCTTACAGTGCCGGTCTACGTGGCCAACTTCGTCTTGATGGACTATGGCACCGGCGCAATCTTCGGTTGCCCTTCCGGCGATCAGCGCGACCTTGATTTCGCCCGCAAGTATGCTTTGCCCGTCGTGCCGGTTGTCATGCCCGCCGATGGCGATGCTTTGAACTTCAGCATTGGCGATACCGCCTATGTCGACGACGGCGTGATGATCAACTCGCACTTTCTTGATGGCCTGAGCACGTCGGCTGCGTTTGAAGTCGTCGCCAAGACGCTGGAAAATACGCTGCTCGCTGGCAAGGCCGTAGGCCAGCGCAAGATCAACTATCGGTTGCGTGACTGGCTGATTTCGCGACAACGCTACTGGGGCTGTCCTATTCCTGCCATCCACTGCGACGACTGTGGCACGGTTCCGGTGCCCAAAGCGCATCTGCCGGTGACGTTGCCGGATGACGTGTCTTTCGACAAGCCCGGCAATCCACTGGACCATCATCCGACATGGAAACAGTGCTTGTGCCCGACCTGCGGCAAGCCAGCCAGGCGCGATACGGACACAATGGATACGTTCGGTGATTCGTCCTGGTATTTTGCCCGCTTCACCGATCCGGACAACGCGGACGCGCCGACAACCCTGGCGGCAGTTGACGGCCCGAATGGCTGGCTGCCGGTCCGGCAATACATCGGTGGGGTCGAACACGCGATCCTGCACCTGCTTTATTCGCGCTTCTTTACCCGCGCGATGAAAGCCACAGGACACCTCAACGAGGTCGAAGAGCCATTCGAAGGTCTGTTTACACAAGGCATGGTGGTTCACGAGACCTACCGTGATCAAGACGGGGCCTTCGTGTTGCCCTCGGACGTGCGCATCGATGCCGAAGGGGCACAGCGCAAGGCCGTCCATCTGGGTACCGGCAGGCTAGTCGAGATCGGCCCGATCGAGAAAATGTCCAAGTCCAAGAAGAACGTGGTCGATCCTGACGAGATCATCGCATCTTATGGGGCGGACACTGCACGCTGGTTCGTGCTGTCTGACTCGCCACCCGAGCGTGACGTGATCTGGACCGAAGACGGTGTGCAGGGAGCCTCCCGCTTTGTGCAGCGTGTCTGGCGTCTGGTCGGGGAGATTGTCATGCTGGCTGGTGAACCCGTGGCCAAACCGGCGGGTTTTGACGAGCTGTCCATGACACTGCGTCGCGCAACCCACAAGGCGCTGCACACTGTCGAGAATGATCTGGAGCGCCTCGCCTTCAACCGCTGCGTGGCACATATCTACACGTTGGCCAACCATATCTCGAAGACCATTGATCTGATGATGACCGACCAGCCCGCAGATGACATGCGCTATGCACTGCGCGAGGCCGGAACAATTCTTGTCCAGATGATCGCTCCGATGATGCCGCATCTCGGTGAAGAATGCTGGCTTGCTCTTGGCGGCACACGCAACGGCGGCGCAGACATGGTCGCGTCTTCACCATGGCCCAAGGCCGATCCATTCCTCCTCATCGAGGACACAATCATCCTGCCAGTACAGATCAATGGCAAGAAGCGCGGTGATGTGACGGTGGCAGCGGATGACGACAGTGCTACAGTGGAAATGGCCGTCAGGGGCCTTGATTTCGTCATTCGTGCACTTGATGGGCGACCGATCAAGAAGCTGATCGTCGTGCCAGGGAGGATCGTCACTGTTGTTGGCTAAAGTTGCGAATCGGTGGCGGGTGGGACGTCATTGGTCAATCGCATTATGTGCTGTGGCGGCACTGTCGCTCGGCGGCTGCATCCGGCCGCTTTACGCGCCTACGACAGCCTCGACGCAAGGGGGCAATGTTCGCGATGCGTTGGCAGCCATTGATGTTCCGATGATCCCGGATCGCATGGGTCACACCATGCGCAACGAACTGGTGTTTCTCCTTGAAGGTCGCGACAATCGCGCTCCCAAGCGCTACCAGCTCCTTGTCGCAACCAATGAATCCGTAGCCGCTTCGATCGTGAATAGCGCGTTCCAGCGCGCCGAGATCGGAACCTTGAACGGGTCCGCCAATTACCGGTTGATGTCACTGAGTGATCCGACAAAGCAGATCGCAAGCGGTTCGATCACCGGTTTCGCAAGCTTTGAAAACACGCCACAGCGCTTCGCGAACCTGAGAGCCATTCGCGAAGCGCAGCAGCGACTTGCCAAATATTTAGCTGAGCAGATCCATCTGCAACTCGCGGCGAAACTGGCCACACCCGGCTTCTGACAAGGCATGGTTGCGATCAAAGCTCACGAGGCCGAGCGAGTGCTGGCTTCGCGCGATCCGGGGATTGGTGTCTATCTTTTGTATGGGCCGGACCACGGGTTGGTTGGCGAGCGCGCCGAGCATCTGGCACGAACAACAGTGGCGGACCCATCCGATCCATTTCAGTTGATCCGCATGGACGGAAGCGGCTTGAGTTCGGATCCGCTACGGCTCGTTGACGAAGCCAACACAATAGGTCTTTTCGGCGACCGGCGCACAATCTGGGTGGCAGTCGGCACCAAATTTCCGCTTTCCGCGATAGAACCTATCCTTGCGAGCCCTGCTGACAAAACCATTGTTGTGCTGGAGGCTGGCGATCTTGCAAAAACCAATCCTTTGCGCCTGGCCATCGAACGCTCGCGGACCGGGCTCGCCATTCCATGCTACGGCGACGACGTTCGAAGCCTCGACATGGTGATCGATTCCGTCCTGCGTGAACATGGCATCACCATCGAGCGTGATGCGCGCCAGACCCTGATCTCGCGCATCGGCGGTGATCGCCGTGTCTCGCGGCGTGAAATCGAGAAGCTGGCGATCTATGTCGGTGACAACCGCAAAGCTCAACTCCGGGATGTGGAAGAGATCGTCGGTGACGCATCAGCGCGCGATATAGACGATATTATCGACAGCGTCTTCGGTGGTGCTGTTCGAGAGTTCGATCAGGCTTTCCAGCGCCTACTCACTGCGGGGGAAGATCCCGGTGTGGTTCTGGGGTTTGTTCTGCGACATGCCCAGGCATTGCTTATCGCCCGCCAGGGCATCGAACTTGGTGCGTCAACGGTCTCAGACGCCGTCGGAAGCATGCGCGGTGTAGCCTATCCGCGCCGCCGTGCGGTCGAAGCAGCCCTTAACCGATGGCCAAGCCCCCAGCTCATTCCCGCCATCACATCGTTGCACGCAGCGACTGCGCAAGTCCGCTTCAATCCTGGTTTGTCCAGCGAACTTGCGACGCGTGCCTTGTGGAACATAGCGCTCACTGGCGGTCGTGGTTAAGCCCTCAACTCTTGAGCCTGCGACAGAGGCTGTCGAGTTGCTCTAGTGTCTTGTACCTGATGTTGACCTGGCCACTGCCCTTGGTCTTGTGAACGATCTCCACTTTCAACCCGAGAACATCCTCCAGTGCTTGCTCAAGCGCGAGAGTGTCCGGGTCTTTCTCAACAAAGTTGCGCGGCTGCGATTTCGACCCGTCGGATTCCGCCGGTGCTTGCGCCATCCTTTCCACGTCCCTGACGGTCAGTCCTTGCTCAATTACCCTACGGGCAGCGGCCACGGGATCGGGGAGCGCGAGCAGGGCACGGGCGTGTCCAGCCGAAAGATCGCCATCCGCAACACTGCGCCGAACTGACTCCGGCAGTTTCATCAAGCGAAGCGTGTTGGCAACATGCGGCCGACTTTTGCCAATGATTTTCGACAGGTCGAGCTGTGTATAGCCAAATTCCGACATCAACTGCTCGTAGCCTGCGGCTTCTTCCAAAGCGTTGAGATCAGTACGCTGAACGTTCTCGACAATGGCTATTTCGAGCGCATCCTTGTCGCTGGCCTCCACAAGGATAATGGGCACATCATGCAATCCAGCGCGTTGGGCTGCTCGCCACCGGCGCTCACCTGCAATGATTTCGTACACATCGACAAGCCCTGGCATGGTGCGCACCAGGATCGGTTGGATGATACCACGCTCCCGGATGGACTGTGCCAGATCTTCCAGCTCTGCCTCGTCGAAACTCTTGCGCGGATTGCGCTGGCTTGACCGGAGAAACTCCACCGGCGCAAGACGCTGGCCTTTTGTGCGGTCTGTGGCACCCATCTCGTCGCCAACATCGCCAATCAGTGCGGCTAGTCCGCGCCCAAGCCTTGTACGTCCTGTTTCATCTGCCATGCTCTTGTTCCTGTTCTTGGCTTGAACTGTTCCGTGCCCGAATCAATCGTATTGGGGTCAGTGCGCTCTCAGCCGTTGTTCGCGCTGGATCACCTCGGAGGCGAGCTTAAGGTAAGCCTGCGAGCCGGAACATTTCAGATCATAAAGCAAAACCGGCTTTCCATATGACGGCGCTTCGGAAACCCTGACATTCCGTGGAATCACGGTCTGATAGACAGCATCCCCCATGATTTCTCGGACATCCGCCATCACCTGGCCCGACAGATTGTTGCGCGGGTCGAACATCGTCAGCACGACACCTTGGATGGAAAGCCGTGGGTTCAACGTCAAACGCACTTGTTCGACGGTCTTGAGCAACTGGCTCA
>JBOFFB010000318.1:0-9359 GCA_051648385.1 Allobosea sp. | reverse complement strand
GCCAATGGCACTTCGCGGCCATGACCCATGAATTCCTTGAGGGCCACGCGGCCTTCGGTCTTGAGGCCGACGTCGATGACGGCCATGTCCTTCTCGATGGCGACGACGCGGCCCTTGATGACCGCACCTTCCTGCACATCGACCTTGGTGAAGGACTCCTGCAGCATCGACGCGAAATCCTCGCGCGACGGTGCGTAATTCAAACCAGACATATGATCTCCTTGTAGAGCCAGGAGCACCGGGGGGTTGGTGTTGATCGGCCATCCACGCGCTGCAGGCGGCCCTGTCCGAACCCTGGCAGGTTCATCATTCGGGGCGCTTTGAAATAAGCGAGCCGCCCCAAGTCAAACTTGAGGGGCGGCACACCGGTGCGAAAACCGGCAACATGTGCATGCATCCGCGAGATGAGAGGCTCCCACGCGACAGGCGGGGCTATAGCGGATCGCGCGTGGCGCGGCAAGCGTGGTGGCTTGGCCAGGATTAAACCCACGCGACATCGGGGGCATCCCCAGCCAGCCTTGGGTTTACTCCGGGTTCGCCGGAAGCTGGGATCTGCCCGGACTTGCCCTCGGGGCTGCCACCATCCGCGCCAGTGGCCGGTCAGTTCGGGCTTGCCCGCGCCCGATGGCGCTGGTGATGATGGCCACGGCCACCAGCGTCATCAGCCACCAGGCGCGGAAGCCCGCAAGGCCGAGGAGGCCGCAGGTGAAGGCAGTGACGTAAGCGGCAATCGCACCGGCCTGAATGGCCGGGCTGAGGGCCCGCGCTGCCCGCATGGCAAACAGCAACGCGACCGCGAAGGCGAGCGCGCCCACAAGTCCGAGGTCATGCCAGATCACAATCAGAATCGATTCTGGCAAGACAAGCGGCGATCCGGGACGTGTTGCCAGCGACGTGACTGCTCCGAGGCCGTGACCTGTCAGAAGCTTGACGGGTTCAGCCCGGATGATCTCGACCCACGCTGCCAGCCCCGCCAGCAAGGTTG
Organism: Allobosea sp.; assembly: GCA_051648385.1. GTDB lineage: Bacteria > Pseudomonadota > Alphaproteobacteria > Rhizobiales > Beijerinckiaceae > Allobosea. The sequence continues at coordinate 8,374 of JBOFFB010000318.1, read as the reverse complement.
AATTGGGGCTCAATGCCGTTGACTGGGCCGTGACCGACAGCCAGGCGAGCAGCGGTGCGGCCAGTACCACCAGCGCACAGGCCAGTGCCACAAACTCTCCGCTCTTGCGGCGCGCGAGGAAAACGAGTGCAAATGTTGCCAGACCCGCGCAGAGGCTTGCGAGCAGCACCATGTCGCGGATGAGAAGGCTGCAGATCAACACAGAACCGAACAGTGCCGCGGCACCGCTTGCGCGCCCCCGGGTGAGGAGCCACGCGACAAGTGGCCCGGTCAGAACAATCACCAATGCCAGCCCGCGAACCAGAACCGTGACATCGTCCTCAGCATCGCCAAGGCCGAAGCCTGATGCCTGCATGAAAGCGGCAACGATCGCGGCAGCACCGGTACCAACCGCCAGCGCATTGAGGTTCGTGGCTCGCACCCGCTCCGGCAATGCCGAGACGCCGAGGATGCCGATGACAAGCGCAAACGCCATGTTGAAGCCGCGCTCATGACCAGCCGCGCCACGCGGAGCCCAAAGGTAGGACAGGAACACCCAGAGCAGCATCGTGATGAGCGCCAATGCGGTCGCCCGCGTGCTGCGCCGTTTCAACGATCGGACAAAGCGCTCCGGCTCTGACAGGATGGCTGCGATCACCAGAAGCACCACGCCGATAGGCACCAGAACGACGGCTGCCCGACGCGAAACCATGGCGGCCACCGGCAAGGCAACACCAAGCGTGAAGAAGCCCATGCGCTGCAGCAGCAGCGCTGAGTCCTTCGCCGGGTCAAGGACTGCCGGGCCCTTTGGTTGAACCATTGCCAATCACCAAGACGGGGATGTCGGACGCACGCCACCGTGTCGATCCCCAAGATGTCGCAAGATAGCCTGAAACCCGTCACAATGTCTGTGCGCTTCTGGCAACAGGCATCGGTTGTCTGCCCCGGGGCGTTTCGTGACAGTGACGGCGCGGCGCAACGCGTTTATGATCCACCGTATGTTGCAGTCCCAGCTGACAGTGCCAGATTATTTGGTCCGCCCCAACCCCGACGACGCGCGTCTGTCGAGCCTTGTCAGTGGTATCGACCACACCGGCCAGCTGGTTGAAAGCCGCGTCATCCACGAAAGGCCGCTGACGCTTTACCTCAATGCCCAGGAGATCGTCACCATGATGACGATTGGCGACCACCCTGAGGAATTGGCCATTGGCTACCTGCTCAACCAGGGCATGCTGAAGCCCGGCGATGAGGTTACGGCGGTAGATGTCGATCAAGAGCTTGATGTTGTGGTTGTGCGCACACCAGCGCAGACCAATTTCGAGAGCAAACTGAAAAAGCGGACCCAGACCTCCGGTTGTGCCCAAGGGACCGCCTTCGGTGACCTGATGGAGGTGATCGAAGGTATCACTCTGCCTGCGACAACCGTGAAAACCTCTTGGCTCTATGCATTGGCCCACAAGATCAACACCACGCCCTCGCTCTATCTGGAGGCAGGAGCCGTCCACGGTTGCGTTCTGTGCGAAGCGGACAAGCCATTGATCTATATGGAAGACGTCGGCCGCCACAACGCCATCGACAAGATCGCAGGCTACATGTTCCGCCACAAGATCAGCGCTTCGGACAAGATTTTCTACACAACGGGCCGACTGACCTCCGAAATGGTGATCAAGACCGTGCGCATGGGGATCCCTGTGCTGGTCTCGCGCTCGGGCTTCACTGCCTGGGGTGTGGAGTTGGCGCGCAAGGCGGGGCTGACGCTGATTGGCCGGACGCGCGGCAAGCGCTTTCTCGCATTGGCCGGGGCCGAGCGGATCGTGTTTGATCAGGATGTCAGTGTCGTTGCGGATGAAAACACGAAGTCACAGCGCAAGGGTTCAGGTGGGGATACGGACGGCGATGACTAAGCGCGTGCGCATCCTCGGGGTGCTGCTTGCCGGCGGGCTTGCCCGACGCATGGGTGGCGGTGACAAGCCTCTGAAGACGATTGGGGCCAAGTCCATCCTCGATCACGTCATCGACCGACTTCGGCCTCAATGCGCGGGACTCGCGATCAATGCCAATGGCGACCCGACGCGTTTCGCAGGTTGGGGCCTGCCGGTCATTGCTGACAGCGTTGAGGGTTTCGCCGGCCCGCTTGCCGGTATCTTGGCTGGGCTGGATTGGGCATCAGTGCATGATCCCGACACCACGCATGTGGTCAGTGTTGCCGCCGACACTCCCTTCATCCCGCGCGATCTCGTGTCACGGCTCGCCGCTGCCACTCGCTCGGAAAATGCCGAACTCGCCGTTGCCTCTTCCGGCGGCTGGAGTCACCCGGTGATCGGGCTGTGGCCTGTCAGCATCCGCGACCAGTTGCGCCACGCGCTGATGGTTGAAAATGAACGCAAGATCGACCGTTTCACCGCGCGCTTTGCTCTCGCCACCGTCTCCTGGAGCACCGACCCGGTTGACCCGTTCTTCAACGCCAATGAGCCTGCCGACCTCGAGCGTGCAGAAGCGCTGCTTGCTGCGGGCGATGTGGCTTGAACGAACATCGTGACGCGCGTACATGGTCCTGAAAGGTTCGCTGGCGCAGGTTGCTCCGAACCGATAAAACTGGAGGAATTCCCGATGAAAGTCTTTCTTGCCGCCGTTGCTTTCAGCCTCGTCACCGCCTGCGTCTGGTATGGCGTGCTCGACATGCAGCAGCGCCCCGCCTCAGAAGCTTTTTCAGCCCCAGCTGCCGTCAGGCTGTGAGGGCAACCACCTCACTCAATCACGATACGCGGGGGTGTCCTGACCGCCCCGCCGCTGTCCAGTCCGTGTTTCACCTGACGCGCGATGGCAACGTAGGCCTTGGCGTGCGGGCTGTCCGGGTCGGAGGCGACAATCGGATGGCCTGAATCCGACAGTTCCCTGATCGGCATGGCCAGCGGGATTTCGCCGAGGAACGGCACGCCCAGTTTCTCCGCCTCGCGCCTCGCGCCGCCATGGCCGAAAATGTCATAGCGGTTGCCGGTATCGGGCGCGATGAAATAGCTCATGTTCTCGATTACGCCGAGGATTGGCACCTGTACGCGCTGAAACATCGCCACACCGCGCCGTGCATCGAGCAGGGCCAGATCCTGCGGGGTCGAGACGATGATTGCGCCCGCCAGCGGTGTCTGTTGTGCCATGGTCAGTTGCGCGTCGCCGGTTCCGGGCGGCATGTCGACCACCAGCACATCAAGCTCGCCCCATGCCACCTCGCGCAACATCTGGGTGATGGCCGAAATCACCATCGGCCCGCGCCAGATCATCGGCGTTTCTTCATCGATCAGAAAACCGATCGACATGAGTTTCAGCCCATAGGCTTCCATCGGTGCCAATGTGCGACCTTCGACGAGGCGAGGACGACCCGTGACGCCGAAAATCTTCGGCACGGACGGCCCATAGATGTCAGCATCCATGATGCCGACCTTCATGCCGAGCACCGATAGCGCCACCGCGAGGTTGGCCGCCGTCGTCGATTTGCCGACCCCACCCTTGCCGCTGGCCACCGCAATGATGTGCTTGATGCCTGGAACGCCTGCAGCCTTGGGAGTTGGCCCCGCACCGGGTCCGCGCGCGGCCTGTGTGCGAGCCTCCTGCGCCGGGTTTGCCTTTTGCGGCGCACGGTCGGCGGTCAGCGCCACGAAGGCTTGGCTGACGCCCGGCAGGCCCTTGACCGCGCTTTCGGCGGCTTGCCTCACCGGCTCCATGGCGGAGGCCTCGGTCGCGTCTATCGCGATGGAAAACATCACTTTCGGGCCATCGACCATCACATTCCCGACCCGACCCGATGTTCCGAGCGACTGGCCGCTCGCGGGCAACTTCACAAGTTCCAACGCGCGCAGCACGTCGGCTGGAGAAATGGTCATGATCTAAGCCTTGCGGATGTCGAAAGTGATCTTGCCGTCGTGCTGCCGTTGGCTAGCGAGTTCGTCGCCGGTTTCGCGCAGCAGGTTTGGAATGTCGATTGCCGACATCGGATCGGTGCAGGTCACGGACAGAACAGTGCCGCTACCCAATCCCTTCAGCGCCTTGGCTGTGCGCAAAGCCGGAAGAGGGCATTTAAGCCCGCTGAGGTCAAGAACGATCGGCTCCGGCATGTGCGTCCTGCGGCAAACTGTACCGCCAGATAGCTTGTCCTGCCAATGCCTTCAACCATCAGGCGCATCGGTGTCTTGCGGCAGATCAGCGCCGGAGGAACCAGTCACCCTGATGGCGATTGACCGGTTGGAAGCCAAGCGCTGCGCCTGGATCCACATATCGGTCGCCACGGTCAAGCATCCTGCCGCGGGCGGTCGCCCAATCCGTGCCCTTCTTCTTTGCCTTGGCCAGTTGCACCTTGGACTTCTGAGCTTTCGCCTTGGCGAATTGCGAGTTCTGGTCTGGCGCTATGCCGTTGATGGCGATGCGGGTCGATCCCTTGCCATGCTTCTGCACCAGTGCGAACAGCTTGGCCGCATTGGCCGGGTGCAGTCTCACGCAACCATGCGAGGCGGGCCGACCGAGGGCGCCGACAGCGCCGGTGCCATGGATGGCGAAGCCGCCGCGAAAGAAGATCGCATTCGGCATGTTGCCGCCATACTTGCGCGAGTACCACTTTTTCTCGAGGCGCGTCGGGCGGAAGCTGCCGCGGATGGTGCGGTAGCCTTCACGGCCTGATGAGACCGCCCAGTTGTAGCTTTCGCCATCGGGTGTCTGGACCTGCATGCGCTGGCTCGACAGATCGACGCGGATGTTTACCCCGGCTGCAGCAAGACCAGCTGTACCGAAAAGAGCAAACATCGCCATGGCGGCGAGCACAAACCGACGCAACATCACACCACCTCTTTGCACATGGGCACGATCAGCGCAGCCCACACCCAAGTTTACGCATCTTGAACCAGATGAAAGCGCGTTTATCGCGCCGCGTAAAGCAATGCCTGTGATCGTGGTTTCCGAAACCGGACAGTGCGTTGCCTATTGGGGTGGGGTGCCATTCAGGCCGAGCACTTCACCTGCCAGGTATAGTGAACCGCAAATCAGTATGCGCGGTGGTGCACCCCACGCCATGCGCCCGATTTCTTCCATCGCGGCCGATACCGATGTTGATGGCTTGGCGTTCAACCCGACCGAGTTTGCAAGGTTTGCCACATCATCGGCACTGCGGGCCGCCTGCTGGCCGGGGATGGGCACCGCGATCAATGCTCGCGCCAGCCCGGCAAAGGGCTTGAGGACCGCGGCGGTATCCTTGGTGCCGAGCATGCCGACGATCATGATCAGCGGCGCAGGGTTGCGGTCATGCAGGTCTGCCATGGCGGCGGCCAGCACGCGGCCGCCATCGGCATTGTGCCCGCCATCAAGCCAGAGTTCGGCCCCCGGTGGGCACAGATCAGCCAACCGTCCGCGCGACAGCCGTTGCATCCGTGCTGGCCAGTCGGCATTGGCAAGTCCAGCCTCGAATACGCCGTTGCCCAGATCGTATCCTGCCGCCCTGAGGCCTGCGATGGCAGTGGCGGCATTGATGTGCTGGTGCCGTCCCGCGAGGCGCGGCAACGGCAGGTCCATGAGCCGTCCCTCGTCCTGATAGACCAGCCGCCCCGCTTCCTCGTGAATGCTGAATTCCTGCCCGCCAACCCAGATGGGACCCGCGCCACGCCGTGTCGCTTCCGCCACCAACACGGCATCAGCCTCGGCATAGGTCTGCGGTGCAATCACGGCAGGCGCGCCGCGCTTGAAGATGCCGGCCTTCTCGGCAGCAATCTTCGCAACTGTGTCGCCGAGATATTCGGCATGGTCCATCCCGATGGATGTTACGATGGCAGCCGCCGGGTGCTCGATCACGTTGGTCGCATCAAAGCGCCCGCCAAGCCCGACTTCGAGCAGCAGCACATCGGCCGGTTCTTCGGAAAACAGCAGGAAAGCCGCCGCCGTGACGATCTCGTAAAAGCTGATCACAGCTCCGGAATTGGCTGTCTCGCAGCGTTGCATTGCTGCGAGCAGCTTCTGATCGTCGACCAGCACGCCGCCGCCTGGCCGACCGAGCCTGATGCGCTCGTTGAAGCGCACAAGGTGAGGCGAGGTGTCGACATGCACGCTGAGGCCTTGCGCTTCGAGGATGGTGCGCATGAAGGCGATGGTCGAGCCCTTGCCGTTGGTGCCGGCCACATGAATGGTGGGCGGCAGCTGCTTCTGCGGTTTCCCGAGCTTGTCGAGCAAGCGTTCGATCCGGCCCAGCGACAGGTCGATGGCCTTCGGGTGCAGCGCCAGAAGGCGCGCGATCAGCGCATCAACCGAGACAGCCATGAGTTGCTCCGAATTGGCGCGCGTGATCGCAGGGTGTCAGGCAGCTTCGACGGAAGGCTGCTTCATGAACAACCGCGCCAGCCGCGCCACGGTCGTCTTCATCTCGTGGCGGTGCACGACCATGTCGACCATACCGTGTGCTTTCAGGTACTCGGCACGCTGGAAGCCGTCCGGCAGTTTCTCGCGGATGGTCTGCTCGATCACGCGCGGACCGGCAAAGCCGATAAGTGCGCCAGGTTCGGCGATATGGATATCGCCCAGCATCGCATAGGACGCGGTGACGCCGCCGGTGGTCGGGTTGGTCAGCACCACGATGTAAGGCAGGCCCGCCTGCTTCAGCCGCCGTGTCGCGACAGTGGTTCGCGGCAGTTGCATCAGCGACAGGATGCCCTCCTGCATGCGCGCACCTCCTGATGCCGTGAACACGACATAAGGCGTACCCTTTTCGATCGCAGTTTCAGCACCCTTTATGAAGGCCTCGCCTGCCGCCATGCCGAGCGAGCCGCCCATGAAGTCGAAATCCTGCACCGCGATGGTCATCGGGTTGCTCTCGACACGGCCAAAGCCGATGCGGAAGGCATCCTGCATGCCGGTCTTGGCCTTGGCATCGCGCAGCCGGTCGACATAGCGCTTCTCGTCGCGGAACCTGAGCGGGTCGGTTGCGACCTCGGGCAGGGCCACGTCAAGCCACTTGGCCTCGTCGAACATCATCTTCATCCGGTCGGCGGATTTGACGCGCAGATGGTGGTTCGAACCCGGAATGACCCACTGGTTGGCCTCGACATCCTTCTGGAAGACAAGCTGGCCGGAATCCGGGCACTTGATCCAGAGATTGTCAGGGGCCTCGCGCTTGAACAGCGTCTTGATCTTCGGCAGCACGCCGTCAGAGATCCAGTTCATGGTATCCTCCAGGGGAGACGCTCAAGGCCAGCGCGAGCAGACCTGAATCCTTAGATGGGAAGCGGGAACCGATCCCGTCAAGCGGCCTTTTTGACCGCGCGCACACCGGCGGCAAGTTCGGCTACCAGATCGGTCACGGCCTTGACCGTTCCGGCCGTTGCCTTGCCATCCGCGCCAAGCGAGAGGCGCACGCGCTCGACCAGCGCCGATCCGACGACGACGCCATCGGCACCGCGCGCAATGGCCGACGCATCCGCCGCCGTCTTGACGCCGAAGCCGACCGCGACCGGCAACGACGTGTGCGCCTTGATGCGGGTAACCGCCTCGCCCACGGCGTCATAAGATGTGATCACGCCACCGGTGATCCCGGTCATCGAGACATAATAGACAAAGCCGGAGGTGTTCTGCAGCACCTTGGGCAAACGTCTGTCGTCAGTGGTCGGGGTGGCCAGTCGCACGAAGTTGAGCCCCGCTTTCAAGGCAGGCAGGCACAGTTCCTCGTCCTCTTCGGGCGGCAGGTCGACCATGATCAGGCCATCCACGCCAGCGCCGAGCGCATCCGCGATGAAAGCACCGACACCGTAAACATAGATCGGGTTGTAATAGCCCATCAGTACGATCGGCGTGGCCTGATCGACCTTGCGAAATTCCGCGACCATGCCGAGTGTCTTGCGCAAGGTCTGGCCGCCCTTCAGCGCGCGTTGCCCGGCGAGCTGGATCGGGATGCCGTCCGCCATCGGATCGGTGAATGGCACACCAAGCTCGATGATGTCAGCGCCTGCGGCCGGCAGCGCATGCAGGATCGCGGACGCCGTAGTGTGGTCAGGGTCGCCCGCCGTGACGAACGTGACGAGCGCCGCGCGGCCCTCTGCGGCACAATGGGCGAAACGGTCCTTGAGACGGGTCGGATGAGCTTGGTTGATTAGCATGGCGGGGCTGTAGCATGGCATCAGGCTCCACGCCAAGCATCGGACTGCAACTCTCAGAGCTTGTAGGCCATGCGCACGCCACCCCAATGGCGATCACCAATACTGATTGGGGCGTCGACCTCGCGCATCATCACTGTTTGCCCGCCACCCATGTCGCGCTGGTAGGCTTGCAGCATGAAAGGTCTTGTGGAGCGCGCCGCCACGATCCCGGCCCGATCGTCGAAAATGCGCCGGTTGCGGCTGTTGGCCTGGTTCCAGGCCGTGTCGCCTTGCCT